>NZ_JBFEFH010000039.1:0-48627 GCF_040717455.1 Tautonia sp. JC769 | reverse complement strand
CTTCCCATGGAACGACTCTCCGACGATGGATTGCCTGGATACCCTTCGCCGTCCGGGCGGGCGATCTGGCATCGTCTCGATGTCCTGGCACTCACGCTCGCCCTGGCATTGCTGGGCTGGTTCTCGTACCGACGCGTTCATGATCGGGACGTGCCTCTCTCTATCGTCCGACAACTCCCCGGCCGGTTGGACCGGCTTCGGCCCGGGATGACAGAGCAAGAGGTCTGGCAGGCACTCGGATTGGGCCGGCACCGGCCCGAGCCCACCGTCGGAGGAGGCCCGGTCAAGGAGTTCGGGATCACTTATAGCCTTCGTCAGGACTGTGGAATCACCCTCTACCGGGACGGGACGGACGGGACAAACCACATCGTTCGCGTCCTTCTCCATAGATGGCCCGAAGGAGTGGTTGGCGACCGCCGCCTAACCTCGCTCTGCAGCGGACCCGGCCCGCCATCGAGCATTCTGGTATCATCAAGGATTCCCTCGGCGGGCCGTTCCGCTGAGCATTAACGACGATGAAGCCGGGGGTGGGTCAAGCGGGAGGCGGAAGATTCTTCGGGCAGTGGCTCAGCTCCTTCGCCGGGGGCAGTCGCATCGAGAATCGCCGTCGGATGCACTCGACTCTCCGAGGTCACGGCCCGGGGGCCGGCCTCATTCATCCGATACGGCCCGCCGCTCATTCGTTAGGTCGCGGGGTGGCCCGGACAACTCGGCGGGGTGGCACTGGCGGGTGATGGGTGCTGATGTCTGGGTGCCACTCTACGCCGTTAACCTTGGATGCGAATTCCCTCACACCAGATGACCCGTTTTTCCCAGTTCTCCCAGAGATATGCTGAGGTTTCCGCTCGTCCTGTGAACGAAGGCGAAACCGGGAAATGAGGCAAACCCGGAAGCCTGGATCAATTTCTTCAGCAAACAACTGTCAAATCAGGGCTTACGTCGCTTGATGGCGGACTTGCCCATAATGGTTAACGGCGTAGGGTGCCACTGGCTCTGCCAGTGCTCCGGTCCGGCCCGGCACTGGCAGAGCCAGTGGCACCCAGAGGGGCGGCCGACCGACCGCCTCACCGCGCTCATGGCCTCTGATGTCAGGAGCGCACCGTGGACGGGCCGTGGTAGGGGTGGGGGTTCCGTCGCGCCGCTGCGGACCCGGGCGCCGAGGCGGCTCCTGGTACCATCAGGGCGGTTCTCGACGGGGTGGTCCGCCGAGCTTGGTTGTGTGAGGCGGCTGATTCCTCGGGGCGTGCCGATGTCGAGCTGGAGGCGAGGCGATCTGGTCGAACTCGACGGCCTCCTGGCCGTCGTCGTGGGCGTCGCGGGCGATCGCAACGTCTCCGAAGGTCACGTCGCCGTTTGGTTCGGCGATCCGCGTGGCGTCCGCACGTCGGAGGGCGGGCCGGGCGGGCGGCGGCCCGAGGTCGTCACCGTCCCGGCCGAGTTCCTCGTTGCCGCGGCCGAGCCGGTTTGGCACCATTGATCGGCGCCTCGCCTCGCGCCGCGGCGGACCGGGGCCGCCGCGGCGCGTGCCGGTGGGCCGGGGCGTTCCCCAGGCGGGCGGGTCGGCGGGGCCGGGGCGAGAGGCGGCGGGAGGACCGGCCCATGGATCGACGGGAACTCGCCGAAGAACTGCGCCGGCTGCCGGTCGAGGAACTCGTCGCCGTGCTCCGCGACGTCTTCGAGGCACGCTGTCCCTTCCCGGAGGAGTCGGCCTTCTGCCGCAGCAGGTTCTTTCTGGGCGTCGCGTCGAGCGACCTGGAGTCCGACGGCGGCGAACCCGAACGGTGGGGGCCCTGGAGGATCGAGGCCGTGGCGTCTCCCGACCCGTCGCACTACGGCGGATCGCTCGGGCCCGGCTGGGGCCTCTGCCAGTCGGGGGGGTGCGGCGCCTGCGGGGTCGGGGCCCGCTCCAACGTCAAGAACGGCATCTGCGCCGTGTGCGGGGCCGCCGTCTTCATGACATGAAAACGCGCGGGCCTCGGCACCGCGCCCATGGCCTCGGCGGTCTCGGGCGCGCCGTCGACGGGCCGAGGCAGGGGGAAGGGGTCCTGACCGGGCTCGCGGAGGAGGAGTCGCGAGGGAGGGGCGGTGCCGCCTGATGAGGCGGGTACCGGCGGTTGCGAGTGTGTCGAGAGTGTGAAGGCCGGCTCGGGCGCCAGGGGCGGCGGAGCGTTCGTGTGGCGAGGGATCGGCCGCGGCGCGGGCGTGACCGGTGCAAGCGGAAACGGCCGAAGAGATTATGGAATCGGAGTGCATGATCCATCGGCATGAATCGGGAAAAATAATGCGGCAAGTCGAAGAGAATCTTGTGCCGAAGGAGGGAGCGTGCTAACGTGACAATTCTGATCGATGCTTCGAAGGATTTCTTGATCCACACTTTTGACAGACCAGTTTCCGTCCGGGCCGTTCTGGCCTGAAGGACTGGAGTGCCGACCTCTCGTTTTTTGGCAACACGAAGAGGACATTGACACATGCGCACAAGCGTGCGAATGACGGCGACCGCGGGTTTTGCGCTGGTGTTGAGCGTCCACCTGATCGGTTGTGGTGGAGACGGTCTGCCTCGCGAAGGGGTGTCGGGGACGGTGACCCTGAACGGCCAACCGCTGGAGACGGGGATCATCACCTTCGTCCCGGAGGATCCCAACACGCCGACGCAGGGTGGGACGACGATCGCCAACGGCGCGTACGACATCCCGAGGGCCCAGGGGCTGGTCCCGGGCCAGTACAAGGTGATCATCTCCTCGGGCGAGGGTTCCGAGGAGAAGCCGGTGGAGGATCTGGGCGAGTTCGGGCCCGGGATGCCTCCGGTGCCGGCCGAGGAGGCCATCCCCTCGACGTACAGCGGCAACACGGTGCTGCAGGCCAACGTGACGGCCGGGGGGGACAACCGGTTCGAATTTACCCTGGCCAAGTCCGGGGGTGGAGGAGGCTGACGGCCGGGATCTTCGGGTTGGCCGCCCGTGCATGCGTACGCGATGCGGGAGGGATGCACTGAGCCCGGCCGAGGGGGATCGGGCCCCCGGTTCCGGGTCGGCTTCGCGCCGATCGGATCGTCCGGGGCCGTCGCCCGCGTCGTTCGGACTTCCTCTCCTTTGTTTTCCCTGTCCTATCTCGATCGGTTCGATTTCACAGTCCCAATTCTTGGGAGGTATCGACCATGCCACGTTCCCGTCGTGGGTTCACGTTGATCGAATTGCTGGTGGTGATCGCTATCATCGGCGTCCTGATTGCCTTGCTGCTGCCCGCCGTCCAGAGCGCCCGCGAGGCGGCCCGTCGCGCCCAGTGCACCAACAATCTGAAGCAGATTGGCCTGGGGATGCATAATTATCACGACACGCATCAGGTGTTCCCCGCCGGCGCGAATTCGTGCTGCTGGGGGACCTGGATCCTGTACACGCTGCCCTATGTGGAGCAGCAGGCGTTGTACAATGCCTGGAACTTCGGCGGCCGGTCGTACGACACGACGGCCACGTTCCGCTACGCCGGCCCGCTGAACGCGACGGTCTCGTCGACCCGGGTCAAGGCGTACCTCTGCCCGAGCGACGGGCAGGCTGAGAACCTGACGAACATCGGCCCGACGCTCAATGGGCAGAAGTTCGCCACCACGTCGCAGAACTACGTCGTCAACTACGGCAACACCGTGACGGACCAGCGGGCGACGTATGACAACGCGATTTATCCCGGCACACCCGTTCAGTTCGGCGGGGCGCCGTTCTCGGACCTCTTCGCACCCGGCACCGGCACGGGCGGGCGCAGGGTCTACGGGATCAATACCATCAACGACGGGACGACCAACACGCTGCTGGTCTCGGAGGTCATCGTGGGGACCGGGTCGGGCGGCGGGGCGTACAGCGCGCCGTATGACCTGCGCGGGTTCTCGTGGTGGAGCAGCGCGGCGGTCTTCTCGGGCCTGATGCCGCCGAACACGAGCTACCCGGACGTGACCGAGAGTAACTCGTACTGCATCTACCCGTTCCAGAATAACCCGCCGTGCACGGGCCCGACGACCGAATTGCCTCGGGTGAACTTCGCCCGGAGCGAGCACCCCGGCGGCGTGAATGCCGCGATGGCCGACGGCAGCGTCCGGTTCATCAAGGACACGATCGCCATCCCGACGTTCCGGGCGTTGTCCACGACGCGCGGCGGCGAGATCGTCAGCGCGGACCAGTTCTAAGCGGAGCATCCGCCGGTGACGCTGACGGTACCGGTCCTGGCCCCCTCGCCCCGCGATTGGCGGGGAGAGGGGTCAGCGGCCGGATCGTAAGGCGTGGCGTCCGGGCAGGGTGCCCCCTCGCCCGGCCTGCGGCCACCCTCTCCCCCGGCACGGGGGAGGGGGGAAACCGTGCAAGCGCCGGAGGATTTGCCGGCTCCCGTGCATCTCCTCTCGTTGTGTTGACGTGTGGTGACGAGGTGGAATGGGGGCACGCGAGGGCATGGCCACGAGGGAGTGGGCATGGCGAAGAATGTGTGGCTTTCTAGTGTGATCACGCCGGGATTTGGCAGGACGGTCCGCCGAGCCGGGGCGTGAGGCGGCGAGGCGGTTGGCGTGGGCGAGGGTGCAGCGATGGCGGATCGGGCGGCGTTGCAGCGGCTCCGCGAGGGGCGGTTCTTCAAGGGGTGGGACGGGGCGGTCGCGTCCGACCGGGTCGAGGCGTCCGAGGCGAGCATGAGGCAGTTGATCGACGCCCTGCTCGCGGCCGGGCCGGAGATCGACGAGGACGAGGCGCGCGACGCGGTCGGGGACTGCATCGATCGGTTCAACGAACTGGACGACGAGGGCTGGATCAATACGATCGAGCGCGAGGAGATCGCCGAGCAGATCGGCCGGGTGGTGGGCCTCTGCGGCTTCGAGTTCGATGAGGACTGGTTGGACGAGCGGGATTGGTGAGACAGGGGGACGGCCCCGGTCCCGGTCTCGTCGCATCCTGGGCGGGACGTTGGCCGCGAGGCGGTGGATTCGGGGCGGGGCCGGGGCGGACGGCCTGCGGCCGGATCAGGAACGGGGCAGGGTTGCCATCTGGCGATCGTGGCTGGCGTTGCGGTTGGGGTGAGGTTCGGAGGCGTGGTTGAAGTCGATCGTCAGGGTGAGTCGGCCGAACTCCAGGCGGATGTAGTCGAGCAGGGCGTAGGCGACGATGGCCACGCCGATCATCTCCAGGAACTCTTCGAGGAGTGTCATCACCTGGTAGCCGACCTCGCCGAGGGAGGGCCGGAGGACATGGTGGGCGAGGATCTCGCACACGACCCCACCGGCCACGAGGGCGCCGCCCCCCAAGGCGAAGAGCCATCGCGTCCGAGACGGCAGGCGGAGATAGAACCGGAGCGAGACGATCGCCAGCAGGATCCCGGGGAGGATGTAGGCATAGACCCAGATCGCCCCCCCCCAGGAGGCGGAGCCGAGTGCCCATTGCTGGAGCTTCATGCTCAGGTGGTTGCCCACACGCTCGTGGATGGCGGCCGTCTCGTCGATCGAGAGCAGGCAGACGACCAGGGCCAGGAACCACCAGAACCGTGCCGAGCGGTCGCCCCGGCGGCGGTGCTCGGCGCCGATGACGACCATGAGCAGCGAGCAGAGCGTCAGGGCCAGCGACGACCACCAGGTCGGCACGTTCGCGTCAAGGCCCACGTCGAACAGGTCCGAGAACCCGAGCAGGCGACCGTGCCCCAGCCCCAGCGCCAGGTACTGGATGAGGGCGGAGATCAGCGTCAGGGCGACCACGATCGCCGCCAGCCACACGAACGTCGCTCGCGAACATATCGACACTTTCATATGATAATCAAGAAATCTTGTTCCCAATGTGTTTCAACGACGGGGGCGGCATCGTCGTGAGCCGCCGAGTCTTTCGCCCTGCAGGACTCGCGGCGGGTTACCCGGGAATCATTTTCACAAAAATATCGCACAATCTTCCTCAAGTCGGCAGCCCACTGTCAATGCTCTTGGGGGCGATCTTGCGTCGCTATTGGGTGCGATCTTGCGTCGATCCGTGCGACACCCACCCTCGCTGCAAAAATCGCGCCAGAATTCCAGGGGCGGGGGGGTCGCCTCGGTTTGATGAAGACGTCGAGGCGGGGGGGACGGGGCGTCTCGGTTGCCGCGGGGAGAGGGCGGCCGGGGGGTCGACTGGTCGGCGGCGGGTGGCCAGTTCTGGTGGGAAATGGGCCGGGGGCCCGTCGCTCGGGGGGGAGCGAAGGGCCCCCGGGATGGAAGTGGCGGGGCGAGGTGGGAGGGGCGGGGCCGGGGGCGGCCCGGGGTCACCCCTTCGACGGCCGGTTGCCTCCCGAAGATTTCTGTCCTTGGCCGGGGCGGTTGGACTTGGGGTCGGGCCCCGAGGAGGAGGACGAGGCGGAGGAGCCCGCGCCGGCGGGTTCGGGGGCGGTGCCGTTGGCGGAGCCGGCCTCGGCGGGGCGGTCGGAGTCGTTGTTGACGACCTGGCCGAAGTAGTCGGGCATCTTCACGCCGCCGATCTCCTGCATGATCTGGAGCATCGGGGGCAGGGTGTGGGCCATGTTGCGGAGGAACCCGGCGGTGGCCCCGGTGCCCGAGCCGTCGCCGTTGTGGCCGTTGGCGCCGCCATCCCAGACGACGACCTTGTCGAACTTGATGTTCGAGATGGCCTGGGCGGCGGTCTCGGAGAGCTTGTCGAGGTGTTCGAGCATGAGCATCTGGAAGGCGGCCTGGGGACCTCCGCAGGCGTCGACGATGGCCTTGAGGCCTTCGGCCTTCTTGGCGAGCTGCTCGTACTGGCCGCGGGCCTCGGCCTCGAGCTGGGCGAAGATGGCGTCGGCCTCGGCGCGGGCCTCGAGGCGTCGGCGCTCGGCGGCGGCCTCGGCGTCGACGATGATCCGGGCCTTCTCGGCCTTGGCCTGGGCCTCGAGCTTGGCACGTTGCTCGGCCTCGACCTTCTCGGCCTCGGCGAGGGCGGCCTTGGCCTGGGCGCGGTACTGGGCCTCGGCGACGGCGGCCTCGGCCTCTCGCTTGCGGGTCTCGCCGATCTGGTAGGCCTCGGCCTGCTTGACGTTCAGCTCGGCGTTGCTGGCGGCGACCTTGGCCTTGGCCGAGTTCTCGCCGGAGATGGCCTGGGCGTCGGCGTCGGCGAGCTGGACGCGCATGTCGCGCTCGGCCTGCTTGACGCTGGCCTGCTGCTGGAAGCGGGCGGTCTCGACGCCGACCTGCTGGGCCCGGCTCAGCTCGGCGACCTCGAGGGTGCGGTCGCGTTCGGCGGTCTTGGTGCCGATCTCGCGGAACTTGTCGGCGTTGGCGACCTCGACGGCCTGCTCCTGCTGGGCCTTGGCGACGCCGATCGAGCCCTTCTTCTGCTGCTCGGCGACGTCGATCTCGGCCTGGTTGACGGCCGTGCTGGCGGCCTTGCGACCGATGGCCTCGATGTAGCCGGAGTCATCGGTCAGGTCGGTGATGTTGACGTTGATCAGGACCAGGCCGATCTTGTTCAGCTCGGGTTCGAGGGAGAGCTGGATGTTCTCGAGGAACTTCTCGCGGTCGCGGTTGATGTCCTCGATCGTCATCGAGGCGATGACCTGGCGGAGCTGGCCGAAGATGATGTCGCTGGCCTGGCTGCTGACCTGCTCCCGGCTCAGGCCGAGCAGGCGGATGGCCGCGTTCTGCTGCACCTGGGGGTCGGAGCCGATGGCCACGGTGAAGACGCTCGGCACGTTGACCCGGATGTTCTCGAACGACAACGCGCCGCGGAGCGGGATCTCGATCTGGATCGGTTCGAGGCTGAGGTAGTCGTAGTCCTGGAAGATCGGGAAGACCAGCTCGCCGCCGCCCTGGACGCACTTGGCGGCCTGCTTGCCCGAGCCGGCGCCCCACTTGACCAGGATCTTGTTGGAGGGGCACCGCTTGTAGCACCGGAGCGCCGTCGTGACGATGCTGAACAGGGCGATCGCGAAGATGATGAACCCGACGATCCACCAGTTGTTCGCTTCGAGGTTCGCGCCCAGGTCTCCCTGGGCGATGAGGATTGGAGTCGGCAGCGTCATCATGGACACGTCCCCGGGTCAAGGTTGCCAGTCGGAACACATCAACGAGGCGTCGGCGGCGGATCGGTCGCGGGCACGCCGGCCGTCGATCGATCAGTCGGCGAGCGAGACGGTCTTGGCCACATAGGCCGATTGGGAAACGACTTCGAGCGTGCGGTCGTCGACGGCGTGGACGACGACGACGGCCTCTCCGGGGCGCAGCTCGGGGCCGGAGGTGACGGCGCGGACCTCCTCGGATCGCCCCTGGACGGTGACGAACACCTTGCCGACGCCGCTGTTGTCGCCCGGGACCTTGAGGTAGACCCGGCCGACCGAGCCGACGGCGTTGGCCATGCTCAGCGAGCCGCTGCCCTGGAGCTTCCGCACGCCGGCGAAGGCGAAGGCGAGCACCGCCGTGGCGAGGGTGCCGAGGACCGACGCCGAGGCGAGGCTGCCGAGCGTCGAGACGCCCGAGCCCTGCGCCGCCAGGCCGCCGACCCCGAAGAAGGTGATGAACGACACGACGCCCTGGAAGGTGATGCGCCGGGCGATGTCGGAGAAGCCGCCGGCGTCGTGGCCGACGGTCGACTCCGGGCTGTCGCCGTCGGGCAAGTCGGGCAGATCCAGCCCCTCGCCGCCGAGGTCGCCGCCGACGCCGAGCAGGGTCAGCAGCAATTGAAGCGTGAGGATCGTGCCGCCGACGATCGCACAGAAGAGGAAAAAGGTGTTCATCGTCCTCGCTCCCAAACGGATCAAGACGCCGAGGGTTCCCTGGTCGCATCAACGGTGAGCTGGGAAGGATCTTCGCCGCGAGCGGTCGGATCTTTCGCAACTTGCTCGGCTTCCGCCACCTCGGGAATCGACCCAGGCGATCTCCCAAGCATAGCCGACACAATCGCCCGATGCGTCGCAGTCTCCGAACATCCCGGCGCGGGGGCAACCGGCCGGCAGGGTCTCGGGGGGTTTTCGGAGGGGGGGGGCGATCCCGAATTCGGGAAAACATAGGGGGTCGAGCCGCCCGAAACGCGTAACCGCTCTGGACAGTCGGGGCGGGGCGTTGTATCGTCCCCGCACCCATCCGGCCAGGCCACCCGCCCCCAGGAGACTTCGCCGCCGAGACGGCCCGCCGCCCGCCTTCCTTGCCTCGGGGATCGCCACACGCGACCGCCCCGAGGGGGCGAGACGCGGGGCGATCGCGGTTTGCGCGGGGCGTGCCGGGGATGGGGGAGGGATGATCGGATCGGTTCGGGACCGTCTGGTTCGGTTCGGTGTGGATTCGGGAACGGAGAGAGGGATGCCTGCGACCGCCCCGCCTCGCAAGAGCTCGATCGGCCGATCGGCCCTGACCGACGCGGCCTTGCCGGTGGCGATCGTCGGCGCCCTGTTCGTGCTGATCGTCCCGTTGCCGCCGGGGGCGCTCGACCTGCTGCTGGCCGGCAACATCGCGCTGGCGGTGCTCGTCTTGCTGACGACGCTCTCGGTGCGGTCGCCGCTCGAATTCAGCGCCTTCCCGACGATCCTGCTGACGACGGCCCTGTCTCGGCTCGTCTTGAACGTGGCGACGACCCGGTTGATCCTGACCCGCGGGGGCGAGCACGGCCTCGACGCCGCGGGGGGGGTGATCCAGGCGTTCGGCCGGTTCGTGGCCGGGGACGAGGTGATCGTCGGGGCGGTGATCTTTTTGATCCTGGTCGCGATCCAGTTCCTCGTGATCACGAAGGGGGCCGGGCGGATCGGCGAGGTGGCGGCGCGGTTCATGCTCGACGGCATGCCCGGCAAGCAGATGGCGATCGACGCCGACCTGCACGCCGGGGCGATCGACGCGAGCGAGGCCGCCCGACGCCGGGCCGAGGTGCAGCGCCAGGCCGACTTCTTCGCCAGCATGGACGGCGCCGGGAAGTTCGTGCGGGGGGACGCCGTGGCGGGCCTCGTCATCACGGTCATCAACATCGTCGGCGGGCTGGCGATCGGCGTGATCCGGTCGGGGATGGCGCCGATGGAGGCCGTGGACGTGTTCACGAAATTGACCATCGGCGACGGCCTGGTGGCGCAGGTGCCGGCCTTCCTGACCTCGCTGGCCGCCGGCCTGATCGTCACGCGGTCGTCGGGCGAGACGGATCTGGGGCAGGACGTGGTCGGCCAGCTGCTCGGGCGGCCGGAGGTGCTGGCGGTGTCGTCGGGGACGCTGGGGCTGCTGGCCTTCACCGAGCTGCCGATGGTCCCCTTGCTGACGATCGCGTCGGCCCTGGGGGCCGGGGCGTTCGTCGTCGCCCGATCCCGAAGTGAGGAGGAGCACGCTCCCGAAGTGCCGGGGGCGGTCGCGGGACCGATGCCGGGCCGGGCCGCTCCGGAATCGCGAGCGGCCGAGGCGATGCCCATGCGGGAGGCCGAGGGCAGCGCAACGGTGGTGGAAGGGCCGAGCGAACGGATGGAAGACCTCCTGCACGTCGACCCGCTGGAGCTGGAGATCGGCTTCCGGCTGATCGCCCTGGCCGACCCGACCCGGGGGGGCGACCTGCTCGACCGGATTCGGCACGTGCGGCACCGGGTCGCCCGGGAGCTGGGCCTGATCGTGCCGCAGGTGCGGATTCGGGACGAGATGGGGCTGACGCCGAACGACTATCGGATCAAGATCCGGGGGGTCGTCGTGGGGCAAGGGACGGCGTTCGTGGGCCGGTTGCTCGCCGTGCCCCCCGCCGGCCTGACCGGCCCCCAGGTGCACGGGAGAGACGGGATCGACCCGGCGACGGGCCGGCCGGCCGTCTGGATCCACAGCGACGGCCGGGACGCGGCGGAGCGCTCCGGGTGCCGGATCATCGAGCCGTCGGCCTCGATCGCCGAACACTTCGGCGAGATCGTGACGAGGCACGCCGACGAGCTGATGACGCACGAACAGGTCGGGCGGCTGCTCGACCGGGCGCGGGAGACGTCGCCGGCGCTGGTGATCGAGGTCGTGCCGGGGATGCTCCGGGCCGGGGAGGTGCAGCGGGTCCTGCAGAATCTCCTGCGAGAACGGGTGAGCGTCCGGGATCTGGAGACGATCCTCGAAGCCCTGGCCGAGCACGCGGGCCGGACCCGGGACATCGACGAATTGACCGAGTGCGTCCGCCGCGCCCTCGGCCGGCGGATCACGCAGCAATACCTCGGGCTCGACGGGCGCCTAAGGGTCGTGACGGTGGATGGCGCGCTCGACGCCCGGCTTTCGCGGGCCGCCCGGGAGAACGACCGCCCGGCCGAGGCCCTGGGGGACGACGCCGCCCGGGGGGTGGTGCGGGCGGTGGCCGACGGGGTGGCCGCGGCGGTGGCCGGCGGGGTCCATCCGGTGATCCTCTGCTCGGCCGAGTCGCGTCCGGTGCTCAAGGATCTGACCCGGGCCGACCTGCCCCGGCTGGTGGTGCTCAGCCGCCGCGAGGTGCCCCGGGACACGCCGATCGAGATGATCGGCACGGTGGTCGAGCAGGCGGAAAGCCCGGCCGAGCAGGCCGCGGCGCCGCCGGAATCGATGCTGACCCATTCGACCAGTTCCAGCCCCATCCTTCGGGGGCCTCACGTGGCGATCGGCCCCCGGGCGGGGTCGGGGTCGGGGTCGGGAGCGGGGTCCGGCTCCGTGCCTTCGGACGAGGCAAGGTCAACGGACTCGTGGTCGGGAGGTCATCGGCCGTGACCCGCGAACGGTTGTTGAAGGGGCGTTGCGGCGCGGCTGAGCAATGCCCCCCTCACCCGGCCTGCGGCCACCTTCTCCCTCGGTGGGGGCGAGGGTTGGGAGAGGGCGGAAACACGCAGTCGGCCTTTGGCCACCCGCTCCCTCGAAAGGGGGCGAGGGTCGAGATCCCTCGCTCGCTACGAAACGCCGAACCGCTTCTGTCCCCCTCTCCCCGCTCGCGGGGAGAGGGCCGGGGTGAGGGGTCTGGGTTCGGATCGCGAGGCGTGGCGTTCGAGTCGAAGGCCCCCTCACCCGGCCTGCGGCCACCCTCTCCCCCGAAGGGGGCGAGGGTTGGGAGGGCCAGGCGACTCGATACGGGCACGCGGCCGAGGGTTTTTCAAACGTGGGGAGGAGGTGGGAGGCTCCTGAGGTTCATCGTCGGTTAGGCGTTTCGTTTTCCTTCTTTTCGTTCGTCGCTCGATGCGAGTGTTTTCCCCTGAAAGGGATCCCGGACCATGTCCCCGACCACTGCCCGCACCTATCGCGCCGGTACGCTGAAGGAGGCCCTGTCGAGGGTCCGCCGCGACCTGGGCGGTTCGGCGGTGATCCTGGGGACCCGGGAGGTGAGGCGGCGCCGGCTGCTCGGCCGGGGGGATCGGGAGCTGGTCGAGGTGACGGCGGCGCCGGCGGGGCGTCACGCGGATCGGCCGAGGGTCGACCTGCCCGGGGCGGGCCGGGTCGGGACGGGGGCGATCGGCGGGGACGGGGAGGAGCCGGCGCCCGTGCCGGGCCGGCCGAAGCTCGATGATCGGCTCGGCCGCCTGCACGAATCGGTGGCTGAACTGAGCAAGGCGGGACGCATTGAGCACCTGTTAATCGACGTGCCGGCCTGGCTGGCGACGACCTACGCCCACCTGCTCGACCTGGACGTGCCCGAGCCGATGGCCAGGCGGCTGGCCCGGCTGGTGGCCGATTCGGTCGAGCCGGACGAGGTCCACCGGCCGGAGGCGCTGGCCGATGCCCTCAGGCGGGCGGTCGCCCTGAACCTGTCGGTCGCCCCGCCGATCGCGGGGGTGCCGGGGGCGCGGCGGGTGGTCGCCCTGGTCGGGCCGACGGGGGTGGGCAAGACGACGACCGTGGCCAAGCTGGCCGCGAACGCGAAATTGACGCTCGGCCTGCGGGTGGGGCTGGTGACGGTGGATACGTACCGGATCGCCGCGGTCGAGCAACTGCGGACGTATGCCGAGATCCTCGACCTGCCGCTGGCCGTGGCCGACACGCCGGATCGGATTTTGGGGGCGCTTTCGGACCTCGGTTCGGTCGATCTGGCCTTGATCGACACGGCGGGGCGCTCGCCGCGCGACGAGGTGAAGATCCGGGAGCTGGCCGATTTCCTCGCAATGGCCCGTCCCGACGAAATCCACCTTGTCCTTTCTGCCGTCTCCGGCGAAAAGAGCCTCCACGCGGTCGTCGAACGGTTCGGGCCGCTCGGCTTCGACCGCCTGATTCTGACGAAGCTCGACGAGGCGGACCGCCTCGGGGCGCTGCTCGGGGTCGTCTCCCGGGCCGGCCGGCCGGTCAGCTACCTGACGACCGGCCAGGGGGTGCCCGACGACATCGAAGGGGCCGACCGCGACCGCCTGGCCGCGTTGATCCTGGGGCAGGAGGCCGTCTTCGGATGATCACAGGACCGAACACGCGGCCGCGGAAGCCGCCGTCGCCGCCTCCGTCGCCGTCGCCGCCCGTCCCGTCCGGCTTCCCGAATCCGAGTTCCCGACCGATCGGAAGCACGACTCACCCCGAACTGAACCCACCGTCCGAGGGATCGCTCATGTCGGATCAAGCTGATGGTCTCCGCTCGCTGTTCAAGAACCGCGCGACGCCCCCGGGCCTCCGGGCCGATCAGGCCGCCTTGCCGGCGCCGCCGCACAGGGCGAGGACCCTGATGATCACCAGCGGCAAGGGGGGGGTCGGCACCTCGAACCTGACCCTGAACCTGGCCGTGGCGCTGGGGGCGATGGGCCGGCGGGTGGTTTTGATCGACGCCGACGCGGGCCTGGCGAACCTGGATCTGCTCTGCGGCCTGGCGCTCGACCGCGACCTCGGCGACGCGATGGGCGACGACCGGCCGCTGGCCGGGACGATCGTGGACGGCCCGGAGTCGATCCGGTTCCTCTCCGGCGTGCACGCCGCGAGGGCCGGGGACGAGGCGGTGGACCGCGCCCGCGATCGCCTGGCGGCCGAATTGCCGGAGATTTCGCGGGAAACCGAAGCAGACTTCATCCTGATCGACGGCGGCTCGGGCCTGGGGCCGAGCGGCTCGGCCCTGGCCGACGTGGTGGATCAGGTCGTGGTGGTCGCCTCCCCGGAGCCGACCGCACTGGCCGATGCCCAGGCGGTGGTCGCCCGGCTGCGACGCCGGCCCGGCGGCGGCCCGCCGATCCGATCGGTGATCGGCCAGGCCCGGTCGAGCGCCGAGGCGATCGAGGCGCTCGACCGATTGGCGTCGGCCTGCCGGTCGTTCCTGGGAGCCGCCGTGCGGCCGATCGGCCCCGGCTTCGTCCGGTTCGACCCGAAGGTGCCGACGGCCGTGCGCCGTCGCCGACCGTTTTTGCTCGATGCCCCGGGTTGCGAAGCCTCTCGCTGCATCAAGCGACTGGCCCGCGCCCTGGCCGCCGAGGCCGACGAGGCCCTCGGACTGGCCCCCCAACGTCCCGGCTTGCTGTCGGCCCTGACCGGCCGCAAGTCGCCCAAGATGGCGGTTCGCTGAGTCGAGCCCCGTCGGCGAGTCTGGGTCGGTTCAGGCGGGTCGCCGAGCCTTCCCGGGGTCTCACCGGCGGAATTTCGCGAAAGCGATCTTGCCAAAAAAAGAATTGAGTGAGAGGTTCAAGCCGGTTCGTCCGGTTGTCCGATAAAGAGCGTGAGAGCGGATCGTTCGGACTGGATCGGAGGAGTGAAGTGATCTGCGGGCGGTTGGCTCGCGAGGTGGGGAGCGGGACGGGTCGGGGGGCGTGACACCCCTCCGGCACGGACTTCCCCTCGCCCCTGGGCCGGTCGCGACCCGCTGATCCCCTCACGATTGGGTCCGGACGCACCTCCCGCCCCGACGCCCCGCAGTGGCGGGGTGGACCAGGCGGGTTGACCCCGGCGGCCAGGACGGCGCCCGGGCCTCTCCGCAGACCCCCGACGGAGGTCAAGGATGACAGCCAAGGTGGACGTGGATGTCGCTGAACTCTGGCGACAATTCAAGGAACACCCGACCACCGACCTGCGGAACCGGCTCGTTGAGCGCTATCTGCCGCTGGTCAAGTACAACGCCGAGCGTATCTGGCAGCGTCTGCCCGAGGGGGTCGATCTCGACGACCTGATCTCGGCCGGCGTGTTCGGCCTGATGGACGCCATCGACGCCTTCGACCTGACCCGGGGCGTCAAGTTCGAAACCTACTGCGTCCCTCGCATCCGCGGCGCGATGCTCGACGAGCTGCGCACGATGGACTGGGTGCCGCGGCTCGTCCGGGCCAAGGCGACCAAGATGGAGGAGGCCCGCAAGGCGCTCGAGGCCGAACACGGCCGCCCCCCCACCGACCGCGAGCTTGCCGAGAAGCTCGGCCTGAGCATGGCCGAATACGAGAAGATGGCCCTGGACGCCAACGCCGTCGGCCTCATCTCGCTGAACAAGAAGTGGTACGAGACCGACAGCTATAAAGACGTCCGCGAAATCGACATCCTGGAAGACAAGAAAGGTGAGGACCCCACCGGCCGCCTGCAGCGCAAGGACCTGATGCGCATGGTGACCAAGGGGCTGAACCGGAACGAACGCCTGATTATTATCCTGTATTACTATGAAGAACTGACGATGAAGGAAATTGGCGCGACGCTCGACCTGTCGGAGTCGCGGGTCTCTCAGATGCATTCGTCGATCATCCAGCGGCTCCAGTCGCAGCTGAACGGCCGCCGCCCCGAGTTCGGTACCTGATCATTCGTCGGCGGGTTCCCTCAGGGGACCTCAGGCAGAATCCCGGCCGATGCGGCCTCCGGATCCCGGCGGCCCCCATCGGTCGTGCACTCATCGCATCCTTCCCGCAGGCCCCGTGCGATGCTCACCTCTTGAGCGTTGCATGGGGCCTGTGTGTTGGCGCTGGCGGGACGAATGCTCGGCTGATTACGGGGCGATCGTCAGGCCGAGCGCCACGAATTGCGAGGGGAAGAAGGCCATCAACTGATTATCGGCCATGAGGATGAGGAGCTTCCGGCCGTCGGCCAGGTCGGGCCCGAAGGCCATGGCCTCCAGGTTGGTCGGGAGGAAGCCTTCGAGGGTCCCCAGGTCGAGCAGGAGGCGCTTGCGGACCGGGACGAGGTCGGCCAGGGATGCGATCGAGGGGGCGCCGAGGATGTTGGTCGCCCCGGCGTTGGACGCCTCGTAGAGGCGGACGGTGAACCCCGAGCCGGTCGAGAAGGACCGTTCCAGGGCGAGCCATCGGGATTCGTCGATCGCCAGGAGTTCGACCAGGCCGGCGACCTTCGCGCCGTTCTTGCCGGCGATGGGGTCGGCTTCATAGACGTATTCGGCGGTCGGTGCGCCGGAATCGGCGTCGAAGCGGAGGATCCGGCAGGGGGAACCGTGCTCGACGCCGGCGGCGGGGCCGTCCTGGTGGAGGGCGTTCTCGGTCGCGGTGTCGAGGAATCGGCCGCCGGGGATGATGGTCAGGGACTCGAACGCGAGGTTGCTGCGCACGCCTCGCTTCGGGTCCGCCCCGGGCAGATAGGCGGTCGGCACGTCCATGCTGCGGCGGTAGCGGCCGGTCGCCCCGTCGAACCGATCGACCGACGGCGGGACGGGAGGGGAGGCGTTCGGCATCCCCTCGGCACTGATGACGATGTCTCCGGAGGGGCCGAGCGCGATGCCTTCGGCGTCGACGGAGCCTTCCGGCACCCGGGAGCCGTCGGCCCGGGTCAGTTCCAGGACCCCTTCCAGGCGCACGCCGCCGGGCTTGAGTCGGCCGTCGTCCAGGTCGATCGCCAGGCGATAGGCCCGCGGGGCGGGCATCCCCGGCGCCCCCTTGTCGTCGGAGATGGCGAGATAGGTCCCCTTCGCCCGGTCGAAGGCGATTCCTGACAGCCCGCCGACGCGTGTCCCGTCGACGGTGGCGTTGCCGGGGAGCGTCGCCTGGCCGAGGAAGGTGACCTCGGAGACGATCGGCGCGTCGTTGACCGGGGAAGCGCCGACCGGCCCCGCAAGGACGAGGAGCAAGGCGAGGGCAACAAGGTCGCGTCTCATGGATGACAGCTCGATGGTCTGGTGCTGATTGTCAGGCGGATGGGGACACGAGCGATGGTGCGCCCGTGCCCCTCCCGGGTGTCCTTGCCTTCACCCCGAAGCGGCGGGCGTCAGGCCCCCGCGCCGGGGCGGCCGGCGACCTCGCGGACGCGGCCGCGCTGGCGGCGGGAGGCGATGGCGTTGACGGCGTTGATGTAGGCCAGGGCGCTGGCCTCGATGATGTCGGTCGAGGCGGCGCGGCCGCGGAAGTCGTGGGCGTCGCTCTCGACGGCGAGTTCGAGGGTGACCTCGCCCTGGGCGTCCTTGCCGCGGGAGACGCTGCGGATGGCGAAGTCGTGCAAGGAGGCGCGGACGCCGGTCACGCGCTCGACGGCCTTGAAGATGGCGTCGACCGGCCCGGCGCCGATGGCGGCGTCCTGGACGATCTCGCCGGCGGGGTTGCGGATGCAGACGGTCGCCGTGGGCAGGGTGTTGGTGCCGGTGGTCGTCTGCACGCTGATCAGCTCCCAGGCCTTGGGCACGTCGTCGCCGATCTGCTTCTCGATGAGGACGGCGAGGTCCTCGTCGTAGACCTCCTTCTTCTTGTCGGCCAGGGCCTTGAAGTCGTCGAAGACGGCGTTGAGCTGCTCCTCGGTGAGGTGGAAGCCCAGCTCGACGGCGCGGTCCTTCAGGGCGTGGCGGCCCGAGTGCTTGCCGAGGACCAGGTCGGTCTTGGGCACGCCGACCTCCTCGGGCTTCATGATCTCATACGTCGAGCGTTCCTTCAGCATCCCGTCCTGATGGATGCCGGACTCGTGGGCGAAGGCGTTGCGGCCGACGATCGCCTTGTTGCGCTGGATGGCGAGGCCGGTGATGGTGGTCAGCAATCGGCTGGTCGGGAAGAGGCGCTCGGACTTCACGCCGGTGTCGACGCCGTAGAAATCGTTGCGGGTCCGCAGGGCCATGACGATCTCCTCGAGCGCGGCGTTGCCGGCACGCTCGCCGATGCCGTTGATCGTGCACTCGACCTGTCGGGCGCCGGCCTCGACCCCGGCGAGGCTGTTGGCGACGGCCATGCCCAGGTCGTCGTGGCAGTGGACGCTGATGACGGCCTTCTCGATGTTCGGCACGCGTTCCTTGAGGGTCCGGATGACCCGAGCGAACTGGACGGGGGTGGCGTAGCCGACGGTGTCGGGGATGTTGACGGTGGTCGCCCCGGCGTCGATGGCGGCCTCGACCACGGCGCAGAGGAAGTCGATCTCGGTCCGGGCGGCGTCCTCGGGGCTGAACTCGACGTCGGGGCAGTAGCCGGCGGCGCGCCTCACCCCGGCGACGGCCCGGTCGATGATCTGGTCGGGGGTCATCCGCAGCTTGTGCTCGCGGTGGATGGCCGAGGTGGCGAGGAAGACGTGGATGCGGCCCTTCTGGGCGAACTGGATGGCCTCCCAGGCGCGGTCGATGTCGCGGTCGTTGCAGCGGGCGAGGGCGCAGATGGTCGGTCCGGCCACCTCGGTGGCGATGGCCCGCACGGCCTCGAAGTCGCCGACCGAGGCGATCGGGAACCCGGCCTCGATGACGTCGACCCCCAGGTCGGCCAGCGCCCGGGCCAGTTCGAGCTTCTCGGCGTGGGTCATGCTCGCGCCGGGGGATTGCTCGCCGTCGCGGAGCGTGGTGTCGAAGATCCGGATGCGTGCGTCGTCGGCCATAGGGGGGCCTATCCTCTCTCGTCGTGCTCGAAGGGTTCTGAAACGATCAACGGCCGGCGGGGTCGATCGAACCGAGTGCAAGGCAGGGTCGGAACGCAAACAAAAAAAGCCCCGAGATCCACCGGCCGGGTGGGTCTCGGGGCTCCGTCGAGTCTCGTGTCCTGTGCGACTCGTACCGACGACGCTCCCTACACCCCCACCCGGCCCGTAAGCAACAGGCTGAGTGCCAGGCTCGGTCGGAGGCCCAGCAGCAGGAGGTTCGAGGGCGTCGGCATCAGGATCACGTCGATCGGCTCGTGATTGCATCAAGAAAAAAGACGTGGGCGACGCCAATCATCTGGCATCCCATCGCCACGTGTCCTGATCGTACGGGCGATCGTCTGCGATCGTCAACAGAAAAAAATTCCAGAGGAATCAGCCGAGCCTGCCGCGCGATCCGGAATGGTCGGCGTAGGTGGGCCAGGTGGGCTCGTAGCCGTCGACCGCTTGCAACCCCCAGCCCGACCAGCCGGGGCGGGTCCCCCTGGCGAACAGTTCGAGGTAGGGGCCGGCCGAGCAGGCCTCGATGATGGCGTACTGCTCGTCGGGCTTCCGGCTGTGCTCCTGCTTGCGCGAGGCGAACAGGTTGACCTGCCGTCGCCCGGCCTCCCGGGTGCGGGCGTGTCGGCCGCGGACGCCGAAGAGGAGCAGCTCGGTGACGTTGCGGAAGTAGAAGCCGACGCCGCGGCCGTCGCTGCCGCCGTCCTTGCGGACCTTGTGCCAGACGAGGTTGGCCTTGTAGCGGAACCCCCACGATTGCATCACCCGGAGGCCGTCGGGCAGGAGGGCGTTGGGCACCCAGAGATAGAGATGTGCCGGCTCGTCGACCACCTGCTCGACGGGCAGGGCGGCGATCGCGTCGAGGGTCATCGTCTCGTAGCGATTCAGGCGGCGATGCTCGGGGGCGACCTTGCCGGTCCGGTTCTGGAACTGCCAGGGAGGGTCGGCCAGGACCGTCCGGAACCGAGTCGCCCCCGCAAACCCGATCAGATCCCGACACCCTGTTTCCGTCTCCATCCGCCGATCACCCCGGGGCCGGTCCCGTTGGCTTGACTCTGATTCGCGACGTGACAGTCTACCCCACCGCTGGCGACCGTGCCGGGGGCCTCGGCCTCCGGGCCGTTGCCTCGCCGATCGCGGCCGAGCCGCCGGGCTAGCCGACGAACGTGACGATGCGTCCCCCCGGCTCATACAGGCTGCCGTTGGGCAGGGCGAGCAGGCCGTCGGTCTTCCGGGCCTGTGCCTGATGGCGGTGCAGCGCGAAGTAATGCAGGGCCTCGTCGGTCATCTTCCGGATGGTGCCGTACTTCTGGCCATGCTTATGAAAGTGATACGAGATATTGCAGACGACCTCGTCGAAGGCACCGTCGGAGGTCTGGACGGGGGTGAAGGAGCGCGCCGACCAGCTCTGGCGGATTTCGGGGGTCATCGCGGCGGCGACGGCCTTGAGCTGGAGCAGCGACTTGCCGCGCTGGACGTCCCGGAGATATTGCAGGAAGGCGGTGCGGTTCCGGGGCGACTCCCCGCCGTAGAGGAGCGATTCGACCTGGTCGCGAGACATGGCGATGACTCCGTGATGGTCGCGAGATCCTCCGAGCACACGTCATCCGGCGTCCGGACCGGGGTGTCGACCCGGGGGAGCCGGGCGAAGCGGTCCGATCAGGCCCACTCGTTGTCGAGCGGCGTCTCGTCCGGGGATTTCGTGCCGTCCGCCCGATGCCGCAGGTCGATCCCATACGCGAGGAGGGCGGAGACGCCCGCGATCCCGCCGCCGAGGTAGGCGAGCCGGGTGCCGAAGCGTTTCTCCCCGGCGGTGGGGGGTGCGCCGGCCAGGGCGGTATCGAAGCAGATGACGATCCCTTGCAGGGTCAGGAACAGGCCCAGGTAGGCGGCCCAGACGGCCGCGACCTCGGCGGGCCGTTCGAGACGCCCGGTGGCCCCGAGGACCGCGTACCCGAGTCCGATGACGACCAGGGAGGGGTAGCCGATCAGGAGGGCCAGCGGCAGGAGGATCGGGCAGACGGTCGTCAGCACGAGGACCCCGGCCAGGATTCGGAACGGCCAGCGGAGCATGCCCAGGCCCCCTTTGCTTCTGTTCCCGCTCGGCTCAGGGATCGACGTTCGCCGGGGCGTTTGCCCGCGGTGAGGCGCCCATCGGCCGGCGACCGGGTCGAGACGCACCGGACGCGTCTTTGTCAATTATGGGGGTTGATCCCGGGCCGCTCAAGCTGCCGGCGAGGACCCCGGGGAGGCGGATCGAGGGGGGGACGCGGGGCGAAGGGGGCCCGGGCGAGGCCGCAACGCCCGGCGACCCGGCCGGAGTCCCCCTCGGCCGGCCTGGCGGCCGCCCGCTCCCCCGAAGACGGGGGGGCGAGGGCAGCGTGCGTCAGATGGCCTCGGCGGACGAGGGGGCGGAGGGGGCGTCGATCGGGGCGAGGCGGCGATCGCGGGCGGCGCGGCGGCGGGAGCGGAGGGAGGGGTCGCCGTCGTGCTCGCGTTGCTCCTCGCGGCGCTCGTCGGGGGTCATCCGGAGTCGGGCGCGGAGCCGATGGGACTGGATCGCGTAGTGGGCCAGGCCGAGGGCGAGCATGGCCAGGCCGAGCTGCAAGAGGGTGCCGTGCAGGGCAAGAGCGAGGGATCGGAGCATGGCCGAACGGTCGGCCGAGGCGGCGGCGATCGGGGGTTCGAACCGGCCGAGGGATGATCGGATCAGGGCCCAGGTCAGGGCGATGAGCACGGCGGCCCGCAGGAGGGTCCCCAGGGCGCGGCCGAGGCGATCGACGGGCGAGCCGCCTCGCGCCCCGGGGCGAAGCCGGGCCGGGTCGGGCAGCGCGAGCGACGGGGCGAACAGGCCGCCGAGCTGGAGCTGGTGCGCCAGGACCGAGGCCAGGACCGGGGCGACGAGCACCCCCAGCATCGGGAAGGCGACGGCGGCGAGGGCCGATCGGACGTACCCGGCGAGCAGGCGAGGATTGGCGGCGAGGGCGGGGGCATCGCCAGTCAAGGCCCCCTGGAGCAGGTCGAGCAGGCCGTCGACCAGCGATGGCCCCGAGACGCCGAGGGCCGCGGCGGCGGCCAGGATGCCGACGCTGGCCGTCAGCTCGGGGCTGTGGGGCACCATGCCTCGCTCGCGAGCCTCGCGGAGCCGCCGGGGGGACGGCTCGAGCGTGCGATCCTCGGACATGAAACACCCCTTCCATCAGATCAAGACCGACACACATCCCAACAGGTCGGAGCCGCAGGCCCGGATGCCCCGGCTAGACGCCGGGCAAGAACGCGAGCCAGGACGAGGCGAGCCCGGAGAGGGCCCAGGAGAGGCCGATCAGCAGGAGGATCAGGCCGATGGTCACGCGGACCGAGAGCCAGGTGGTGAAGCCCGACAGCGCGGGGGCGCCTCGGATGAGCACGCCGACGGCGAGCTGGGCCACCAGCAACGACACGGCCACCGGGGCGGCCAGCCAGAGCGCCAGGCCGAGGGCCTGGCCGACGGCGAGGAAGACGGCGCGAGCCGTCTCGGCCTCGACCCCGGCGGCGATCGCGGGGGTCGGCCCCTCGGGGGCAGGGAGCCCGAGGGCGTAGCTGTCGGCCAGGGCGATCGTCAGGCGGATCGGCCCGTCGATGGCGGCGAAGGTGGCCAGGGCGATCAGGCCGAAGAAGGTGGCGAGCGGCGTCTCCATGCCTTCGACCGAACCGGGGGTGAGGGACGAGGCGGCCGAGAGGCCCGCTTGCAGGCCGATCACCTCGCCCGCCAGCCGCGCCGAGGCGACGATGAGGCCGGCCCCGACCCCCAGCACGGCCCCGAGCGCGACCTCGATGAGGACCGAGCCGCCCAGGGCGAACGAATCGTCGGGCGGGGTGATGCCGGGCCCGACCATCGGCAAGACGGCCGAGGCGATCAGCACGGCCGCCGCGAGCCGGGTGCGGGCCCCTGCCCCGGAGGCCCCCGCCATCCAGGCGAGGCCCCAGATCAGGCCGCTCGATCGGGCGAGGACCAGCACGAACGCCGACGGCCCGCCGATCATGTCGTGCAAGAGGTCGGGCATGGGAATCTCAGGACAAAAAGGACCAGCGAACGAAGGGGAGGCGAGCAGGCGCCAGGGGAGCGTGCGACGGGCAAGGGGGAGCCGGCCGAACCGATCAGAGCAGGTCGGGGAAGCCGCCGAAGGCCAGCGAGGCGAAGTCGAGCCAGCGGGCCAGGAGCCAGGGGAGCAGGAGGACCGAGACGAGGGCGACCCCGCCGAGCCGGGCGACCAGGCCGACCGTCGGCTCGTTCATCTGGGTCATGGCCTGGCCCATCGCCGCCAGAACGCCGACGACCAGCGCCACCCCCAGAGGGCCGGCCGCGAGCAGGACGGCCACGCGCAAGGCTTCTCGAGTGACACCCAGCAGCACCGAATCGTCCATGACGGAGTCCCTCCGCTTCGTCCCTTGATCCCCGAGCCGCGACCGACGCGAGGCGGATCAGACGCCGGCCCCGGACGACCCGATCGCGAAGGTCCGCAGGAGGCCATCGGCCACCAGCCACCAGCCATCGACCAGGACGAACAGGGCCAGCTTCAGGGGCAAGGCCACCTGGGCCGGGGGCAGCATGATGAGGCCGGTCGCCGCCAGGACGGCCGAGACGACGAGATCGACCACCAGGAACGGCAAGTAAATGAGGAAGCCGATCCAGAGCGCCGTGGTCAGTTCGCTGAGCAGGAACGCCGGGGCCACGACCCGGAGCGGAGGCGCATCGGCCGGGGCGCCGGCCCCGTCGGCCTCGGACTCCGGCGGATCGACCGCGGCGGCGGCATGGACCGAGAGGGCGTCGAGATAGTGGCCGTGGCCGGTCCGGTCGATCTGGTCGAGCATGAATGCCTTGATGGGCCCGGAGCCGACCTGCCAGGCCTCCTCGGCCGGGAGTTCGCCGTCGGCGTAGGGCCGGATCGCGTCGCGATAGACCGACTCGGCGGCGGGGGCCATCACCAGGGCGGTCAGCAGGAGCGAGAGGACCGTGACCACCTGATTGCCCGGCACCTGCGGGCTGCCGATCGCCTGGCGGAGCAGGAGCAGGACGATATTGATCCGAACGAACGCCGTGGCCATCAACACCGCCACCGGCGCGAGCGAGACGGCGGCGAACAGGCCGACCGTCCGGGCGACCCGCTCGACCTCGGCCCGGGCCGTGGGAGGCTCGGGCGAAGGGTCGTCGGGGGGGGGCGGGGACGGCTCGGGCGGGGCGGCGGCGGGGATGACGTGAGGGTCGATCGGCCCGGCCTCGGCGCTCGCATTACGCTCGTCAAAGGGGGCCGCATCGGCCCCGATCCGGAGGATTGCGGTCGCCATCGGCGTGGCGTCGAGGGCGGGCGGCTCGGCCTCCTGGCCGAGGGCGGCGGGCGCGATCAGGAGGAGCGACGCCCATCCGATCCATTCGCGGGCAAGTTTGACGGGTGTTCGATTCATTTGCGATCTTCCCGCGACGGGTCGCCGGCGAGGGTCGGGTCGGGGGGCGAGGGGGAGGGGTCGAGTTCCCCGAGCAGCGAGGGCGCCCCTTGCGGGCCGACGCCGAGGATCAACGTCCGATCGCCGGCCCGGAGCAGGTAGACCACGTGCCGGCCCGTCAGGTGCGCCCGGCCGACGACGCGCAGGACGCCCGAGGCCCCCGCCGGTTTGAGGCGGTTGCCGAGCACGATGCCGACGCCGACGACCGCCAGGAGGGCCGTCAGGGCCAGGGCCACGGTCCCCGATTCGACGCCGCGCCCCCCCCTGCCCCGCAACCCTTCGGCCGCGGGGGCGGCGGGAGGGGAATCGGTCGCGTCCCGGGCGGGGAGCGTCGGCGAGAGGAGCAGGACGATCAGGACGACGAGGCTCGGCGGGGCCAGTCGCCCGGGCCAATCACGATTGAATACGCCTTGCATCATCATACGCCGGTCAGTCCGGGAGGAGCGTTAGGAGACGGAACGGGGAGGCACGCCGAGGAAGCCGAGTCGGTCGATTCCCCCCGGGTCGTCGTCGAGGCGACGCGGGGGGAGAGAGAAAGGCGCGACGATCGTCGCCCGTCAGACGAAGATGGCCTCGCGCCCGGCGGGCTCGGGGAGGGTCAGTTGCCCTCGGTCGTGGAGGCGGCGGAGGTGCTCGGCCAGCTCGGCCTGGGCCGACTCGGCGTCGTCGAGCCGGAAGGGGCCGAGGGATTCCATCGTCTGGTGCAGGGCGGCCGACGACTCGGGAGGCAACGCCTGGAGGACCTTCTGCCGGACGGGGCGGGCGGCCCCGGCGAGGGCCAGGGCCCAGACGGTCGCGTCCTCGTCGTGGTAGGAGGCGCGGAGGTCGCGGTCGCTGAGCTTGACCACGTCGTCGAAGGCGAACCAGAGGCGACGCAGGCCGAGGTCGAAGAACTCGTCGAGCACCCGGCGCTGCTCGACCGGGTCGATGCGGTCGAGCCGGGCGATCTCGAGGGTGACGGCCTCGACGGCCGCGCGGTCGAGTTCGGCGAGCAGCTTCGAGGCGAGGGGCTGTTCCAGGCTGACGACGAGGATCGCCGCCTTGCGGATGGGGGGGATCGGTTCCCCGGGGCGGTCGGCCGCGGCGACGCGAGCGGGCCCTTCGGATGCGGTTATGCTCATGCGTCGGCTCCCTGTTCGACCCAGCGTCGGAGGACGGCGGCGGCGGCCGAGGGGTCGCTCCGGACCAGTTCCCGGACCCGATCGGCCGGGCCGGGGGCGTCGTCGTCGGGCAAGGGGGGCAGATGCGGCCGGGAGGTGCCGGCCGTGGCCGTCGAGGCGTGCGAGGCCGGTCGGCGGCCGGAGAGCCAGCCGCCGGCCGCGGCGATCAGGGCGAGCCCGGCGATCCCCCCGAGGACCGCCGCGGGCACCCACCAGAGGGCCGCCTCCTGCCGGGCGTCGCGAGCGACGGGGCGCGGCGTGTCCGGCTCGTTGGGCAGCGGCTGCATGAGGATCTGCACGCGGCCGAGCGACGCCTCGGGGATGACGTGGGCGATGATGGTATGGACATAGTCCTCGGTGAAGGCGACGAAGCGATCGAGGACGTCTTGCTTCGCCTCTCGGGCGTTGAGGAAGGCGTCGTGCCGCGCCAGGTAGTACGAGGCCGGCACCTTGACCAGGACGTTCGCCCGGGGCTGGGCCGGCTCGGCGATCGGCGGGGCGGCCGGGGGAGTCGGGGGCTCCGCGTCCGGTTCCGGATCGAGCGACATGGGGCCGTTCGGCACGACCTCGACGGCCCGAGGCGGCGGCGAAGGGGTCGGCTCGAAGGTCGGCGCGGCGTCGTCGGGCGTGGCGACGACGGGGACGGGGGCATTGGCGTCGATCGGGGCGTCGAGCCGGACCTCGACCAGTGCGCCGTCGATGACGGGGGAAAGCTGCTCGGCGATGGCCGCCTCCCAGCTCCGGACGAGGGCCTCGGCCCTCATGCTGCGGGCGAAGGTGGGGTCGCCGGCCTTGAGCAGGGCGTCGCCGTGGGCGTCGATGATGGTCACGTCGTCGGCCTCCAGTTGCGTGAAGGTGGCGATGACGTTGAGCACGCGATCGACGGTGGTGGGGGAGAGCGACCGGCTACGATCGGCCCGCAGGTGGACGCCGGCACGGGCGGTTTCGGGTCGGGCGAAGGGGCGTCCGGGTTTCGGCATCAGGACCACGACGGCCGACTGGATGCCGGGGATCTCCTCCAGGGCGCGCTCGATCTTGCGGGCCTCGGCGCGGAGGTGGATCTCGGTCCGCTCGGCGGCGTCGGCCATGATCGGGGGGCGATCCGGGTCATCGACCGCCTGGAAGATGGAGAGGCGGCCGAGCCCGAGCTGGTCGAGCACCTTGAGCGCCTCGGCGCGTCGGGTGGGGGCGACGGAGACGCGGCCCCGGTCGTCGGCCTGGGCGTCGATGCCCTTGATGGCCAGCTCGTTGAGCAGGGCCTCGACCTGGTCGGGCGGGAAGGCCCGCCCCTGATCGAGCCATTCGGGCTGATCGGGCTTGGGCGCGATGAGCGCCATCGAGGCGAGTGCGAGGATGGCGACGACGATCGCCAGGGCGGCGACGCGTCGCGGTGCGTGGTGTCGATCGCGGAGCCAGCCCGAGAGGGCCTGGAGCCGCTCCCCGAGCCGACGCCTCCCGGCCCCCGGGGCAGACCTGGCCCCGCCCGGCTCGCGATCTTCGCTCCGCATAGTCGCCCCGCCCCCCTCGATTGGTTCGACCGATCCGCGGCGAGCCGAGGCCCGGATCGCAGCGATCCGGAGCCGAGGCATCCGATCGGATGCGACCACAGCCATCGCCCGGGCGTCGAATCGCGCTTCGATCGAGCGTCAGGCGGCCGGCAGCCAATCGCCGACCGGTCGCGGTTCGGTCCGGGCGGAGCGAGTTATCCGACAAACCCCGGGTCTTGTCAATCGCGGCAATCGATGCGGGGTAAATGCGGGCGGGGCGGCCTCCCGGTCAGGAAGGCCGCCCCGTAGGTGCGGGATCATCGTGGGTCGCGTCATGCTCGATCACACCGCGAGGGGCCCTGCTGCCAGGGCCGTCCGATGCGATCGCCCGAAACCAGGCCTCCGCTGATTAGCGGGTGGTGCCGAACAGCGAGGAGCCGAGACGGCCGTAGGCGCTGGGGACGACCGGGGCCTCGGGGGCAACGTCGGTCTCTTCGGCCGGGGCCGGTTCCATGACGCCGGGGGCGGCAGGGACAGCCTGGCCGGAGCCGTAGGCCTGGCCGGAGCCGTAGGCCTGGCCGGAGCCGTAGACGTCGCCGGTGTACTGGGCGGTCGGGGTGACGTAGCCCTGGCCGGTCGGGTAGACCGAGTGGCCGTAGTCAACGACGTCGGTCGCACAGCCCTTGTCGTGGTGGAGCATGCCGAGCAGGCCGCCGCCGACGCGCTTCTTCTTCAGGACCCACTCGTACTCGTAGCACTTGGGCGGAATCTTCGGCAGCGAGATCTTCGGCAGGCAGATCTTCGGCATGCTGAGGTGAGGCAGCTTCAGCCCGCAGTGCTTGGGGGCCGGGGCGCACACGTCACCGTAGCTCTGGGCGGTGGGCAGGACGCCCTGGCCGCTGGGAGCGACGTACTGAGGGGCAGCCACGACCTGCGGGGACGGCATCAGGCCGCCGTGCCCGCCGGCCAGGGCGACGCCGCTCGTGGAGGCGAGAGCGAGGGCCAGGCAGACGCTCAAGGTCAAGAACTTGGACATGGGAGAACATTCTCCTCAAGAATTCGGTCTGGATGGGATCGAAAAGTTGCCGATCGGTCGGTCGGCACGATCACATCGCGATTCGGTTCGAGATGGACTGGGACCTCACAGCGGCAGACGTTCCCGGCGTCCGGGGCCGACCGGCCCGACCGCGATGGAGGTCACCCCCAGGGGTCGTGATGCTCCCGAGTCCTCGCCGCGGCGATCCCTTGGCGAGCCACCCGTTGTATCGTCATCGCCGGGCAGTCCCTTGAACGCCTCCGCCCTTTTCTGGTAAGGGTTTAGGGCGAGCGAAGGTGACGGTCGTTTCGGTTCGAAGGCTGGTCCCGCCTGGGCAAGCTGTGACGGCGATCCAACCGGATCGACCGCGCGAACCGGCCCCGCCCCGGCACCGCGACCGGTAGGCTTTCGCCGATCCGTTGATCCCGGCCGGGCCCGGTCGGCGCAGGATTCTCGTCCCGACGGCCCCGGGACGCCCGCGGTCGCTCCGCCCGGCGCAACGACGCGGCCCCGTCGGCCTCAGGACCGCTTCCAGCAAGGCAAGGCTGGGCGGCGCGAGGGGGACGGGGCCGTCGAGTCGCGATGAATAGCGTCGGCAGTCCGAGGGGGGGGGCGTCTTGCGTCGGGGCGATGAGGGCGGGGGCGCGAGGCCGGGGCCGGGGTCAGCGGCGGGGGTGGGAGGGATCTCCCCGTCGGCCCTCGATATGCTCGGCGGTGGCCGCCGAGGCCAGTTCGCTGACCGGATCGACCCGGAGCAGGATCAGCTCGTTCCGCTCGAGGTCGGCCTCGCGGTAGAGCTCGGTGACCTTGCCCTGCAGGGCGGGGGAGAAGTGGTCGTAGACCCGGTCGCGGATGAGGACGTAGCTGGTCGATCGGTCGGGGTCGGCGATCCAGCCGAGCAGGATGTCCAGGTCTCGCTGGATGCGGAGCCGAGGATCCGGGTTCAGCTCGCCGCGCCGGGCCTCCATCAAGAGATCGTGCGCGTCGTTGGTGTCGGGCTGGCTCCCGGGGACCGGGGCGAGGTCCCGATTGCGGAGGTAGAACCAGAGCCCCTCGTCCAGCTCGTGGAAGAACATGACCGTCGACTGGTCGTCAGGGACGATCTGGTTGATGGTCGCGGCCAGGGGGCGGTGGCTCTGGTCGGAGACGACCGGCCGTGCGATAGCCCCATAGATGATGAGCACGCTGCACGAGACGGCCCCGGCGATGGGGGCCAGCGCCATGCCCTCGACCCCCCGACGCCAGGCCCAGGCCGAGCCGAAGACCCCGAGGCCGACGACCACGGCCAGGGCGATCGCCGGGCCGACGAGTTCGGGCACGCGCTGCGAGAGGACGACCGGGGCGGCGCAGGCGACGACGAACAGGACGACCCAGATGGATTGCAGCAGGAGCCTCGGCCCGAAGGCCCCGCCCCGGGCCGCCCGGGCCAGGCGGACCCACTCCGATCCGGCCAGCAGGGCCACGGCCGGCAGGCACGGGACATAGTAGTTCGGCTTGGCCACCGACCAGGTGCTGAACATGAGCAGGTTGGCGAAGGCCCAGAGCCAGGCGAACCAGATGGTCGGCCGGGCCGATCGCCCGCGCTTCGTGAACGGGAGGGCCAGGGCCACCAGGGCCAGGGGGGTCCAGGGCATCGCCATCCAGAACCACTCGGCGGCCAGGGGGGTCCGCCGGCTGTGGTGCGTGACGCCGGCCGAGCCGACCTTCTGCCCGATCTCCAGCCACCAGACGCTCAGGGCATCGAACCGGGCGAGCACGACCGGGACCGGCCAGCAGAGGCAGAGCCCCAGCATCAGGGCGATCCCCCGCCAGTCGGCCAGCAATCGCATCCCCGGCCCGAAGCGGCGGGCCAGGGCCAGGTACGGCAGGACCGTCAGGCCGACGAGGACCAGGATGACCGGCCCCTTGGTGAGGAAGCCCAAGCCGAGGGCCGCATACAGGGCCAGCGTCCACCGGGACGACCCGGGGTCGTCGGCCGGGGCGGCCAGGTCGGCCCCCTCGCGGTCGCCGTGCAGGCGTCGCCAGGCCGCGTACAGGGCCAGCGTCGTGAACAGGGCCAGCGGGCCGTCGTTGCCGGCCTGCCGGTGCTCGGTGATGACGTAGAAGGTGGAACAGTAGGCCAGGCCCGCGGCCAGGCCGACCGGCCGGCCGCCGAGCCGTCGGCCGAGCCCGTAGACGAGCAGGGTCACCCCGACCGCCGAGAGGGCCGAGGGGAGCCGGACCATCAGCTCGTCGCTCCGGCCGCTGACGAGCATCAGGCTGGCGCTGACCCATCGCGGCAGGGGAGGCTTCTCAAGGCGAGGGCGGCTCTGGATGTCGGCGATCAGCCAGTGGCCGTGCTCGACGGTGTCGAGCGCCTCGGCCGCGGCGCGTTGCTCGCGTTTCCCCCAGAGATCGACGGCGCCGAGCAACCCGAGGAAGGTCGCCAGCGAGGCGACCGCCAGCACCAGCTCCGGCCCTCGTGAACGGATCCAACGCGATAAACGACGAAGCGGCATCGTGACTCGCCCTCCCTGGCCGTCGCAGACGCTGCTCAACCTGCCGCCCGCCGACGAGGCGCGAAGCGTGCCGGTCTCTCGGTGATGAGGGGGCACCATAGCCCAAGCCCTCGACGCCGACAAGGGGAACCGCCCCGGCAATGCCGGCGGGGGGGACGGGCGATCGGGAATTCGAGTGTCAGTGATCCGCTCGACACGCTTGGCCTGTTTCGGATTGCGCCGACCGCCCGCGAAAAACCGGTGATGCCGATTGCGCGGCCCGTGTTGACAGGGTCGCGGGACTTCGGGTATATCCCAGCCCCAATCAACCTCGGTGTGCGAGCCGCCCGGGAATCGCCCGGTCAGCACTCGCCGCTTCGGAGGTTGACGACGCCCGGCCTCCCGCGACACCGGGGAGACTCGCTGTCGCGGCAGAGGTACCGCGGGCGTCGGGAGGAGGCACGGATGCGATGGCAAGGGGGCACCAACGGGCACAGGGATGGCCCGGCCCCCTTGCATCAACGAGCGTCTGTGCCTGTCTTCCGGACCGGACGGTCTGCACACGGGGATTGCGGCCCGACGCGCCGCTGACCGTTGGATCGGGATCGGACCGATTGCGTCGCGCGTCTGTGATGATCGCCCATCCCGGTCGATCCCGACGCACCCGAGGCCGAAACACTCGTCCGCCATGGAAGGGGGATGGCCCCATGCGTCTCGCCATGACCAGGATCGTCGCGCCACCCCGCGCGCCTCATCGTCGGTTCGTTCGCGAGCGCACCGAGATCCAGGACCAGCCCCTCCCCCGGACGCCGGGGCTCTATCCCGGCGAGCCGGAGGCCTGCCGCCGGAGCCTCCGGCGCTTCCTGCCGGTGATGCTCCAGCTCGGGCTGCTGGTGGGGCTTGCAAACGTCTACAACCTTGAAGGCCGGGGCTTCCACCTCCTGCTGGCGATCGCGACGGCGGCCCTCCCGGTCCATTACCTCCTGCCGTTTCGCTGGAAGAAACCGTTCTTCGTGGGCGCCTCGATTGTGGGCCTGACCTGGGTCTTCGGGGCGTCGACCGCGGTGGTGGTCTTGCCGATCGCCCTGGGCCTGGTCGGCCTCTGCCTGACCCCCCTGCCCTGGCTGGCCAAGGTGGTCGGGGTTCTCGGGGTGGGATTGGGGCTGGGCTTGATTCAGACAGGAGCGATCGCGTCGAGCCTGCCGTCGCCGGTCCTGCCCATCCTCGGCACCATGTTCATGTTCCGGCTCATCATTTTCCTGTACGAGTTGAAGCATGCCCGGAAGCCGGAGCCGGCGGGCGACGTGCTGAGCTACTTCTTTCTGCTGCCGAATTACTGCTTCCTGCATTTCCCGGTCGTCGACTACCGGACGATGCAGCGGGGGTATTTCTCGGGAGAGGTCCACGCCGTCCAGCGGGACGGCCTGAAGATGATGCTCCGCGGGTTCGTCCACCTCTTGCTCTACCGATTCGTCTATCACGAGCTGCTCATCAGCCCCGATCAGGTGGCCGGGCCCGGCAGCCTGGCGCGGTTCCTGACCTGCAATTACCTGCTGTATCTTCACGTCTCGGGGCAATTCCACGTCGCGTGCGGCATGCTGCACCTGTTCGGCTTCAAGCTGCCCGAGACGCACCACAACTACCTGCTGGCGACGAGCTTCACCGACTACTGGCGGCGCATCAACATTTACTGGAAAGATTTCATGGTCCGCGTCTTCTTCAACCCGGTGGCCTTCCGCCTGAAGCGCCGCCCGCAGTGGCAGGCGCTGGCCGCGGCGACGACCGTGGTGTTCGTGGCCACCTGGTTCCTGCACGCGTACCAGTCGTTCTGGCTGAGCGGGTCGTGGCACTTCAGCGTGCCGGACGCCTTGTTCTGGAGCATCCTGGGCGTCTTCGTGCTGATCAACGTGCAACTGGACGCCCGGCGCTCCCGGGTCCGCCGCAAGGCGAAGGAAGCCCCCTCGACCGCGGCCCGACTGCGAGGCGGCCTGGCCCGGTCGGCCAGCGTGGCCGCGACGTTCGTGACCATCGCGCTGCTCTGGTCGCTCTGGACCAGCCCGAGCCTCGACGCCTGGCTGGCGATGCTGCGGCGGGGGATGGGGTCGTGAGGACGGCCCCCGAATCCCCGATCATCGGACAGGAGCCTCGAATCCCCCGAGCCCCCGAAGCGATCATGACGGCCACCCGACCCCTCCTCCGGCAATTCGCGCTGGCCGCCGCCCTGCTCTGCTGGGGGCTGGCCCCGGACGCGTTCCGGCCGGGGGGGGCCGAATCGCTCCTGATGGCCGGGAAGAACGCGGCCGACATGGATCGGATGGAAGTCGGGTACTATGAACACCTGATCGACACGGGACGGCGGCTCGACGGCCAGGCCCTCGCGGCCGCCGCCCCCGCCGCGCCGCCGCCGTTCAAGGTGACCGACCTGGCCCGCGTGGTCGACGATTTTCGAGAGTGCGTGCTCGAACCGTCGTTCACGACGATCTTCCAGCAGGCCCGCTGGACGACCAACGCCCTCGGCCTGCGCGACCGGGAGTACGACGCCCGGAAGCCGGAGGGGACGCATCGGGCGGTCCTGATCGGTGATTCGATCGGGGTGGGCTGGGGCGTCCACGACGGCGAGGGCTTCGAGCCGAGGCTGGAAGCGGCCCTCGACGCGCGATCGGCGTCGGCCGGCGGCCCCCGGATCGAGATCCTCAACCTCTGCGTCCCCGGCTACTCGCCGGCCCAGCGTGGCGAGCACCTGGGGCGGCTCGGCTGGTCGCTCGACCCCGACCTGGTCATCGTCCAGGCGACCGCCGCCGACCTGGACTGGGACGCCAGGAGGCTCCGCCGGCTGCTGAGCGCCGGGTACGGATGGGATATTCCGATCTATCAGGATGCCATCAAAGCCGCCGGCCTGGAACCGGGGGAGAGTCCCGCTCGGATCAAGCAGGGGCTGAACGGTCAGCAGTTCCGCATCCTCTCGGATGTTTATCGGGCGATCGGCGCCGATTGCCGCAGCCGGGGGGTGCCGGTCGCCTGGATCCTGCTGCCTCGCGTGGGGCGCTCGCTCCCCGAGGCCGAGCGTCAGTCCCTCCTTGCGCTGGCCGCCGCATCGGGCTTCGACCCGGTGCTCGACCTCTCGGACGCCTTCGACGGCCTCGACCCGGCCGCCCTGGCCATCGGGCCGGACGACTACCATCCCAACGCCGAAGGGCACGCGATCCTCGCCCGACGGCTGGAGGAGGCGCTGGCCGACCGGCCGGATGCCCCCTGGAGCCAACCGAGCCGGCCCGGATCGGCCGGGGGAGCCGCACGCTGATGACCCGGAACCTCGCCGCCCGAGCCCCCTTGCTGTCGGCCCTGCTCGTCTCGGCGGCCTTGCTGGCCGTCGGGCTGATCGACTGGCCGGCGGGCCGCGCGCGATCGGCCATGCAGGCGATGCGATCGACCGAGGCCAATCGGGCCGACCGCGAGGCCAACGCCGGCGGCTACTACGAAGGGCTGATCAATCGGGGCGACCCCGAGGACCGGGCGAGCGACGAGATCGCCCTGCGCCTGCTGGGCAAGCCCGACCGCTGGGTCAGCTTCCACGACATGGGGGCGACGCACTACATCCCCGACTCGTTCGTCCAGTTCCAGCTCTATCCGAACATCCACAAGCCGGTGTTCGACCACGTCTTCACCACCAATGAGCACGGCCTGCGCGACCTGGAAGGCTATCAGGTGGCGAAGCCCCCGGGGACGTTCCGGATCGTCCTGCTCGGCTCGTCCATCGACATGGGCTGGGGGGTCGACGTCACCGAGACCTACGAGAACTGGCTCGAGGAGTGGCTCAATGCCCGGGCGGTGAAGATCGGGCTCGATCGCAAGTTCGAGGTCCTGAACTTCGCCATGGCCGCGCACGGGCCGGCGCAGCGGCTGGAGCGGTTCCGCACGTTCGCGGCGCAGTTCGAGCCCGACCTGGTGCTCTACTCGGGCACGATGCTCGACCCGAGGCTCTCGGAGATCCACCTCTGCGACCTCCTGCGCTACCGGGCCGACCCGACCTACGATTTCGTCCGGGCGGTGCTCGACGTGGCCGCCCTGACCGACGACGACCTCGCCCTCGACTCCGAAGGGCAGCTCCGGCGTCGCAGCCGATTGAAGGCGAAGCTGGCGCCGCACCTCTGGACCATCTGCGACGGCGCGGTCGGCATGCTCGCCGCGGAATGCCGGGCGCGGCGGGTTCCCCTGGTCTACCTGATCATCCCCCGGGCCGGCCTGTCGGACCTCCCCGGCGACCGGGACGAGGGGGTGTACCGCCACCAGGAAATGGCTCGCCGTCACGGGATCCGCCAGCTCGACCTGACCGGCTCCTTCGACGACGAGGATCCGACCTCGCTCGCGCTCGCCCCGTGGGACGACCACCCGAACGCCGAGGGCCATCGCCTGATCTTCCTCGCGCTGGCCCGGGCCCTCGTGGCCGACCCCGAGCTTTCGAAACTCCTGCTCGAGGCCGAGGCCGGCGGCCGATTGCTCACGGCCCAATCCCTCGCCGACCTCGACGAGGGACGGCCCGCGGCGCGTCGCTAGGCCGCCGCGGCGGCACGCCGACGAGGGGCTTCGGCTTCGCATCGGAATCGGCCGGCCTGACCCTCGCCCGATCACATCACCGACTCGTGACCCTTTCTGCGATGACCGTCAAGGGACTGACGACCATGCAACCTCACCGAATCGCTCAGACGCGGACGACCAGCGAACGCCCGACCTCGACCCAAGCCGGACCGTCGATCCGGTTCCACCCCGATCGTCGGGTGGACGCCGGGCATTCGGCCTACCGGCCGACGCAGGCACCCCGGGAGACGATCCACCTGGCCCAGTTGCTCGACCGCGCCGCCAGCCGATGGCCCGATCGGGTCGCGGTCGAGGCCGAGGACGGCCGGACGATGACCTATGCCCAGCTCGACCGGGCCGCCGACCGGCTCGATGCCCGGCTGGCGCGCTATGGTGTGGGCCGGGGGGACCGGGTGGGCCTGATGCTCCCGAAGTCCCCCGAGGCCGTCGCGGCGATTCACGGCATCTTGCGGGCGGGGGCCGCCTACGTGCCGGTCGATGCGACCGCGCCGGTCGCCCGGGGCGCGGGCATCCTGGCCGACGCCTTCGTCAAGACGATCGTGATCCATGCCTCGCTGGTCGCCTCGCTCCGGGGGGCCTGGCCCGGCCCCGGCCCCCTGCCCCGCCTGATCGTCGTCGGGGAGACGGCCGAGGACGAGTGCGCCACCTGGGACGAGGTGATGGCCGACGAGGCCCCGACCCCCGACCCGTCCCCCCGGTTCGACGGCGACGTGGCGTACATCCTCTACACGTCCGGATCGACCGGGACGCCCAAGGGCGTCACCCTGACGCATCAGAACGCGCTCAACTTCCTCGACTGGTGCGTCTCGGCCTTCGGCCCCGAGCCGGGGCGGCGGTTCGCCTCGCATGCGCCGTTCCATTTCGATCTGTCGGTCTTCGACCTGTATGCGTCGTGCCGGGCGGGGGGGACGCTCGTCCTCGTGAGCGAAGGCCTGGGGAAAGATCCGGGCCGGCTCGGCGACTTCCTGGCCGAGCGGCGGATTGACGTCTGGTATTCGGCGCCGTCGATCCTCGGCCTGCTGGCCGAATTCGGCCGGATCGACCGCCCGGACTTCCCGGCGCCGTCACTGGTCCTGTTCGCGGGGGAGGTGTTCCCGATCACGCAGCTCAAGCGGCTGCGCTCGCTCTGGCCGTCGGCGACCCTCTGGAACCTGTACGGGCCGACCGAGACGAACGTCTGCACGGCGTACCGGATCCCGGCCTCGATCGCCGACGACCGGACCGAGGCGTTCCCGATCGGCACGGTCTGCCCCCCGCTCCAGGCCCGCGTGGTCGACGAGCAGGGGGACGACGTGCCCGAGGGGGACCAGGGGGAGTTGCTCATTGCCGGGCCGGGCGTGATGCGCGGCTATTTCGGGCGAGACGACCTGACGGAGTCGGCCTTCATCGAGGCCCCGGACGGCACCCTCTGGTATCGGACGGGCGACCTGGTCGCCGACCTCGGCGAGGGCTGCTTCGCCTATCACGGCCGCCGCGACCGGATGGTGAAGAAGCGGGGCTATCGGATCGAGCTGGGGGAGATCGAGGCGGCGCTCGACCGTCTCGACGGCATCGCCCGGGCCGCGGTGGTGGCCGTCTCGGGCAAGGACGGCCTGACGATCACGGCGTTCGTGGCCATGAAGCCGGGGCAGAAAGGCTCGATCATCGCCGTCAAGCGTCATTGCACCGCGCACTTGCCGGCGTACATGATCCCGGATGCCATCCGGTTCCTGCCGGCCTTGCCGACCACCTCGACCGACAAGGTCGATTACCCTCGGCTCTCGGCGATCGCCTCCGGCCCGACCGCGACAGAGGCGGCCTGACGATCGATCGGGCGGCGGGGGGAACGGTCGGTCTTGCCTTCATCCGATTGGGTTTGCGGAAGCTCCCGAGGGGCTCGTGCGACTGATTCCCGGCCACCTGACGAGCTGGAAGCACTGGTACTACCGGGCCCTGATCCCGGCCTTGCGGCGACTCGGGCCGGATCGGGCCGACGCCGTGCTCGACGCGATCGGCCGGGCCGTCGCCCGCCGGCCGGGCCGATCCGGGCGGATCACGGCCCGGCTGGCCGACGCCCGCGAGGGGCTCCGGGCCGACTGGGATCTCGACGAGACGAGGGACGCCCTGGTCGGCAATCTCGCGCGGTTCTCGGCGCGCGATTGCCTGCTCTCCGGGTTGTCGGACGACGCCGCTTTGGGCCGGTTCGAAGTGACGGGGGCCGAGCACCTCGACGCGGCGATCGCGACGGGCAAGGGGGTGATCCTGCTCGGGGCGCACTTCGGCGCCTACCTGGCGGCGATGCACTGGCTGGTCCGGCGTCGGGCCCCGTTGCGGATGATGCTGCAACGCCCCCGGCACGTCTCCGACGAGCTGTCGCGCTGGTTCGACCGCGCGGGGACCCCCGACGACCCGATCGGCCCGGTCCGTCACCCGCAATCGTCCTTGTTCCTGCGACGGTCGATGCCGCCGGGGGAAGGCGTCTTGCGGGTGCTCCGGGCGCGATCGGCCCTGCTCGGGGGCCTGGCGGTGCTCATCCACGGCGACGTCGCGTGGGATTCCCGCTGCGCGCGTCCGGGCTCCTTGCTCGGTCGTCCGGTCCGGGTCCAGGCGGCCTGGGCCGACCTGGCGGTCGTGACCGGTGCCCCCGTCATGCCAATCTTCTGCGCGCACCGGGCCGGGGGGCGATTCGCGTTGACGATCGATCCCCCCTGGTCCCTCGCCCCGGGCGATCAGCGGGGAGCCGTGACGCGCTACCTCGATCGGCTCGACAGCGTGATCGCCGCCGAGCCGGCCGAGGCCGTCTCGTATCTCCTCTGGCCCGACGATCGGGCGACCGGGACGAACGTCGAGGGCCGTCGGCCGCGTCGTCGTCCGGAGGGGGCGTCCTCGCTCCGCTCAATCGGGGCGTAGTTTCGAGGCGAGCCGGGGGCGATCGGGCCGGAGTTCGAGGGCGAGCATCCGGTCGGCTTCCTCTTTCCGGGGGTGGACCGTCGCGGAGCGATCGAGCAGGCGGACCCGGCCCAGCCGCTTCAGGTCGTCGAGGATCCAGAGCGGGCCGACGACGTAAACGCGATCGTCGGGCGAGGCGCGGTCGCCGACGAGCCGATCGGCGAGGGAGGCAACGTCATCGTGCCGCCGGACCGGGATGGGCAGGTAATAGGTGATCTGGGGGTCGGGGATGCCGACGACGGAAACATCGGCGCCGGGCGGCAGGTCGGCGGAGAACCGCATGGCCAGCTCCGATTGGCCGCGGTAGTCGTCCACCTCGGGCATGGCGAGCGACTGCACCAGCACGAACGCCCCCCAGACCACGGCGAAGAGGCCGGCCACGGCCGCTCGCGGCCGCCCGGCGTGCCAGAACCGCTCGGCGATGGTCAGGCCGAGGCCGACCAGCATCGCGATGCTCGCCCCCGCCAGGGCCAGGCCCGCCCCGCCCCTCGTCGCGACGATCAGCCCCGTCACGATGCCGGCGACGGCCAGCGAGGGCATGGTCACGCGGGTGGTCCGGGCGATCGGCCAGCGCCGGAGCCGATCGGGCACGGCCCCGTTTATGATCCGGACCAGGCCGAGCGCCGCCCAGATCGACAGCGGCGGCAAGGCCGGGATGATGTAGTGCTTGTGCTTCCAGGCCGACAGCGAGAGCACGAGCATCATGCCGAGGGTCCAGCAGAGCAAAACGCGGCTTCGATCGTCCCTCAGGAACCGGGAGCGATCGGATTTCGCCTCCGCGAGCGCCCCGAAGACCGCCAGGGGGGTCCAGGGTAAGGCGAGCCAGGCGGCGGTATAGAGATAGAACGCCGGGTCCTTGCCGCCGCCGCCCAGGTCGCCGCGGAAGCGGTCGACGTTGTGCCGCCACCAGACTTCGAGCAGGCCCGGCTCGCGGAGCATCGCCGCCAGCGGCCAGGCCACCACCAGGAGCAGCATCACCAGCCAGCCGAGCGGGTCGAGGAGCAGTCGCCAGGCGGCCCATCTGCGGGTCACGACCGCGAAGAGGCCGCTCCCGACCGCGATCAGGACCAGCCCGATCGGCCCCTTGACCAGGAACGCCAGGCCCGCCGCACCGAAATAGGCGAGCCGCCAGCCGATCGGCGGGCGCGTGTTTTCCCGGCCGACCACCCCGGCCGCGAAGCTCGCCATGGCCAGGGTCACGGCGGCGCAGAGCATCATGTCGGCCTCGGCCAGCCGCCCCTGCATGAAGGCATAGACCGAGCTGGACTGGACGAGGCCGGCGATCAGGCCCACGCGGTCGCCGTACCAGCGAGCCGCCAGCCAGGCGATGACCAGGCTGGTCAGGACGGCCGAGAGGACCGCCGGGAGCCGCGCCGCCCACTCGGCCTCGGTGCCGAAGGCGGACAGCGACGCGGCGATCGACCAGTGCATCAACGGGGGCTTGTCCCAGAGGGGCATCCCCATGATCCGGGGGACGAGCCAGTCGCCCGACTGCAGGAACTCGCGCGCCGGCCCGGCGAAGTTCACTTCGTGGAAGGTCAAGGCCCAGGGGCGCCCGAAATGGACCAGCAGGACGGTCAGGCCGTAGCCGAGGATGATCAGCGCCGATCGGCCCGAAAGGCGGTCGGCAGGCCCCGATTCGTCCGAGTCGGTGCCCGAGGGATCGGCGTTGACCGCGGGGTGATTCATCAAGCGGTCCACCATGACCATCACCCGGTCCGGTTCCCTTTGGGATGATTGGGCTGCGAAATGCCTGCGGCGAGTGCGAGCCGGTCGTCCGCCCGGATCCGGACGCATTGCAGCGAATTGCAGGACTCACAATCATGGCCGCAACTCATTCCATCGACAAGGGTGCTTCCCCACTTGAGGCGATCGCCCTCGGCCCGAATCGGTCGGTCCCGCGAGCGCGTGGCGACGGCCTCGATCCCCGGGCCGATCCCCGCGAGGCGGGCCGGCGGATCAACCGATCTGGGACGGATCGCGGCGAATCGCTACACTTGAACGCACCACTGTCCGCCGAGCGATCGGCCCGGCCGAGTTGCCGAGGTGCCGTGTCCGCCCCGCCCGCCCGCCAAGGGATTGCCGCTGCCATGCCCGGTCCGTCGCTGTTCGATTCCCTGCCCGATCCGCACGACCGCGATGAGGGCGAGTCATCCGGGGTGGTCGGCCTGCCCAGCGGGCCGCCGATGCTCAGCGTCACCGACCTGACCGCCCTGATCCGCGAGCTGCTCGAATCGACCTTCGCCGAGGTGGCCGTCTGCGGCGAGATCTCGAACCTCTCGCGGCCGAAGTCGGGCCACGTCTACTTCGACATCAAGGACGAGGGGGCCCGCATCCGGGCCGTCCTCTGGCGCAGTCAGGCCGCCCGGGTCCCGTTCGACCTGGAGAACGGCCTGGCGGTCCGGGCCTGGGGCGGCGTCGACCTGTACCCGCCGCACGGCTCGTATCAGATCAACGTGCGGACGATCGAGCCGGAGGGGATCGGGCCGCTCGAACTGGCCTTCCGGCAACTCTGCGACCGGCTTCGGCTCGAAGGGCTGTTCGACCCGGCCCGCAAACGCCCGTTGCCGAGGTTCCCGAGGCGGATCGTCGTGGTTTCCAGCCCGACCGGCGCGGCGGTCCGAGACATCCTGACCATCATCGGGCGGCGGTGGCCGTCGGCCGAGATCCTCATCGCCCCGGCCAAGGTGCAGGGCCAGGGGGCGGCCGAGGAGGTTGCCGCGGCGATCGGGATGGCCAACCGGCTCGACCGGGTCGATCTGATCCTCGTCGGCCGGGGCGGCGGGAGCCTGGAAGATCTCTGGGCCTTCAATGAAGAAGTGGTGGCGCGGGCCATCGTCGCCTCACGCGTCCCGGTCGTGTCCGGGGTCGGGCACGAGACGGACCTGACCATCGCCGACCTCGTGGCCGACCTGCGCGGCCCGACCCCGAGCGGAGCCGCCGAGCTGGCCGTCCCCGACGCCCGGGACGTGCTCGATCGGCTCGACGCCCTCGCCGGCCGGATGGCCCGAGCGCTCTCGCTGCGGGCGAGCGATGCGCGATCGCGGCTCGAATCGCTGGCCGACCGGGCGGATCGGGCCGTGGAGCGCCTGCTCGATCGGCGTCGCGACCGCCTGGCCGCCCTGGCCGGCCGGCTCGATGCCCTCAGCCCGCTGGCGGTCTTGTCCCGGGGTTACAGCCTGACGCAACGGCTCGACGACGACCGCGTGGTGCGGGCCCCCGACGACGCCCGGCCCGGCACCTTGATCCGCACCCGGCTCGCCTCGGGGTCGATCCTCAGCCGGGTCGAGGCCGGCCCGACCGAGGGAGACGCCCCCTCGGACGAGCTGGACGCCTCGCCGGCCGACGCGAAGCGGCCCGGCCGCCGAGACCGCCGCCCCGCCCCCGGCGCCGCGGCCCCCGCGCCGACCGATCGCCCGCGCAAGCGCCTCGCCCCCGGAGGCTCCGGCCCCTTCCGCACCGATCCCGAACGGAGCTGATCTGATGCCCGACGCCCCCCAGCCCTCCCCGAACGGCCCCGAGCCCGACTCCCCCTCGTTCGAGGCCGCGCTCGGCCAGATCGAGGCGATCGTCTCCGACCTGGAGCGGGGGACGCTCGACCTCGACGCCTCCCTGGCACGCTACGAACGCGGGGTCCGCCTGCTCAGCCAGTGCCGCACCACGCTCCAATCGGCCGAGCGGCGGGTGGCCCTGCTGACCGGGGCCACTCCCGACGGGGAGGCATTGACCGCCCCCTTCGACGACCCCTCCGCCCCGACGACGACCGACCTCGAAGACGATTGAATGATTCCGAGCGTTTGAGACGATCGCCGCGATGAGTTCGCCGCCGTTTCCCCCTTTTGCCGGAGGGGTTTCCTCCGGTTCCTCCCAACCTCGTCCGATCATGCAGCTCCGCCGCATCGACCTGAAGCTTGTCCGGCTGCCCCTGGTCCGCCCGTTCCGGACCAGCTCGCATGTGAAGGATCACCTTGCGCACATCCTCGTGCGCGTGGAGTCGGACGACGGGCTCGTCGGCTGGGGAGAGTGCGCCAGCCCGTCCGACCCGTACTATTGCCCCGAGACGACCGAGACGTGCTGGCACATCCTGCGCGACTTCCTCGGGCCGCTCGTGCTGGGCAAGGACTGGGAGACGATCGACGACCTCACCGCGTTGTACCGCCTGGTGAAGGGGAACAATTTCGCCAAGGCCGGGCTGGAAATGGCCTGCTGCGACCTGATCGCCCGGTCGCAGGGGATTTCGCTCGCCCGGTTCATCGGCGGGGTGCGGCCGAAGATCGCCTCGGGGGTGAGCCTCGGGATCGAGGACGACCTGACCGCATTGCTCGACACGATCGAGCGGCACCTGTCGGCCGGATACAAGCGGATCAAGCTGAAGATCGGCCCCGGGCGCGATGTCGAGGTGGTCCGGGAGGTGCGCCGCGTCTACCCCGGGATCCTGCTGCAGGTCGATGCCAACTCCGCGTACACGCTCGACGACATCGACATGCTTCGCCGTCTCGATGAATTCGACCTGCTTTTGATCGAGCAGCCGCTGGCGCACGACGACATCATCGACCACGCGAAGCTCCAGGCCGCCCTGCGCACCCCCGTCTGCCTCGACGAGTCGATCCACTCGGTCGATGACGCCCGCAAGGCGATCGAGCTCGACGCCTGCCGGGTCATCAACATCAAGGTCAGCCGGGTCGGCGGCCTGATGGAAGCCCGGCGAATTCATGATTACTGCTTCACGAGAGGGGTCCCCGTCTGGTGCGGCGGCATGCACGAGTTCGGCATCGGGCGTGCCGCCAACGTCGCGCTGTCGAGCCTCCCCGGCTTCGTCTTCCCGGGTGATGTGTCGGGGTCCGACAAGTACTATCTCCAGGACGTCGTCGATCCGCCGGTGCTCGCGTTCGACGGCGACGTGCCCGTGCCCACGGGCCCTGGCCTGGGCCACGAGCCGGTCGAGGAGTTCATCATCGCCAACACCCGGCGCGAGGTGACGCTCGACGCGGGCGAGGTCGTGGTGTAAGCCCGGTTTCCCTGCCCTGCTCGGCCTGCGCGACGACCACGACGATCGCAGGAACCTCACCTCGGGACGCTCCCCCATGCCACCCACCGACCTGCTCCCGTTCCTGACCTCGCGCCGTGATGACCTGGTGGCCTTGCTGCGGACCTTGGTCGAGCACGAATCGCCGAGCAAGGACGCGGCGGCGCTGAATGCGCTGGCCGATCGCCTGACCGATCTGCTCCGGCAATCGGGGGCATCGTCGGTCGACCGGGTGCCCAACCCCGACGGCGGCGACCACCTCCTCGCCCGCTTCGACTTCGGCCACACCGGGCCCGACGCCCCGAAGCCCGCCCTCCTGATGGCCCACTTCGACACGGTCTGGCCGATGGGGACGCTGGCCACCATGCCCTTTCGGATCGAGGACGGCCGGATCCACGGCCCCGGCACCTTCGATATGAAGGGGGGGCTGACCCTCCTGCTCTCGGCCCTGACCGCGCTGCGCGACCTGAACCTGACCCCGCCCCGTCCCGTGGAGTTCCTCCTCACTTCCGACGAGGAGATCGGCAGCCCCAGCTCTCGCACTCTGATCGAAGCCACCGCGAGGAAGGCAGCCTATGCCCTGGTCCCCGAACCCCCCTTGCCCGGCGGCGGCCTGAAGACGGCCCGGAAAGGGGTCGGCCGCTATACCTTGAGCGTGGCCGGCATCCCGGCCCATTCCGGCATCGAGCCGGAAAAAGGGCGGAGCGCCTTGCTCGAACTGGCTCATCACATCATCGCCATCCATGCGATTGCCGACCCGGCGGCGGGCACCACCCTCACGGTCGGACGCGCCGAGGGGGGAGGGGCCGTCAACGTCGTCCCCGCCTCGGCATCGGCCGAGATCGACGTCCGCGTCTCGACCCTGGCCGAGGCCGAGCGGGTCGACCGGGCCCTGCACGCCCTCTCCCCCGTGCTCGACGGGACGAGCCTCGCCCTGACCGGCCGCCTGAACCGACCTCCCATGGAGCGCACGGCCGCCACGGCCTCGCTGTTCGAGAAGGCCCGGGCGGCGGCGGCCCGGTCGCTCGGGCTTGAGCTGACCGAGGGCTCGACCGGGGGCGGTTCCGACGCGAATTTCACCTCCGCGATCGGCCTGCCGACGCTCGACGGGCTTGGTCCCCTCGGCTCGGGCGCGCATGCCGTTCATGAGCACATTGAGATGGATTCCCTCCCGCTCAGGGCCGCGTTGATCGCGACCTTGATGCTGTCCCTCTAGGCTCCCCTCCGCCTTGCGCCGCCTTGCCAACCAGCCCTCCCCGGAACGCTCCAGGAGTACGAGACGGATGAGCGACCCCACGATTGAACCGATCGTGATCCGGCGTGCCGAGAGCCCCGCCGACTACATCGCCTGCCAGGATGCCCAGCGCCGCTCGTGGGGCCTGGTCGACGAGTCGTACGTGGTGCCGGTGGCGACCCTGGTGGGGGCGAACCTGCACGGCGGCCTGGTGCTGGGGGCGTTCCTGGAGGACGGGACGGCGGCGGGCTTGTCGTTCGCCTTCCTGGGGAAGATCGACGGGATGCTCGGGCTCTACTCGCAACTGACCGGGGTGGTCCCCGAGTACCAGGGGCGAGGGCTCGGGCGCAGGATGAAGCAGGCGCAGTTCATGATCGCCGAGGCGGAGGGGCTGGCCTGCGTGGCCTGGGCGTTCGACCCGCTGCAGGCGGGCAACGCGCGGTTCAACCTGGAGACGCTCCAGGCCACCGCTTCGCATTACGTGGTGGACATGTACGGCCCCCGGACCGACGACCTGAACGCGGGGACGCCCACCGATCGGCTCATCGCCGTCTGGGAACCCGGGCAGCCGACGCGGCCGGCACTCCCGGACCGTCCCTTCGAGGCCCTCCCCTCGCTGATCGATCCCGACGGCCCCGCCGCGAGGCCGATCGAGGGACAGGGCATGCCCCCGCTCGCCTTGCTCGAAATCCCGGGCGACCTGGCCGCCCTGCGAGCCTCGGCCCCCGAGCGGGCGAACCGCTGGCGCCTGGCCGCCCGAGGGGCGTTCGAAGACGCCTTCGGCAAGGGCTATCGGGCCGTCGGCACGGTCAGGGCCGGTGACGGCGAGGAGCGTCGGCAGGCGTATGTCCTGCACCGGCCGCCGGGCGAGGGGGCGGGGTGATCTCGGGTCTGGAGGCCCGGCCGGGGGGTGGGTAAGATCCGCTTTTTTCGCGAATCGGTCGAACCCGCCCGGCGCCGGTCAGGCGATCGCTCGGCTCAGGATTGCCGGCCGGCGCGACACAAGGCGCGGGCACTCGCTCCGCAACGGAGAAGGTCCGGAACTGATGACCAGCAACGACGCAACGACGGCGGGATCGGGGGCTCGGCCCCTCTCGCGGCGCCGGTGGATCCAGGGGACGCTCGGGGCGATTGCCGGCGCGGCATTGGTCCCGGCGACGGCCCGAAGCCTGCCGGCATCCCCCGGAGCCGTTCGAAAAACCCCGCGCTACTGCCTGAACACCAGCACGATCCGAGGGGCGAACTCCGAGGTCGGCATCGTCGATCAGGTCCGGATCGCCGCCGAGGCCGGCTACGACGCCATCGAGCCCTGGCTCCGCGACATCAACCGATTCAGGGAAGAAGGGGGCTCGCTCCGCGACCTCGGCCGGCAGATCGCCGACGCCGGCCTGGCGGTCCCGAGCGCCATCGGCTTCGCCCGCTGGGCGGTCGACGACGCCGGCGAGCGGGCGGCCGGATTGGAGGAAGCCCGCCGCGACATGGACACGCTGGCCGCGATCGGCGGGACCCGGCTGGCCGCCCCTCCCGTCGGCCTGACGGAGCAGCGTTACGGCGATCTGCTCACCCTGGCCGAGCGCTATGCCGTCCTGCTCGAACTGGGCGCCGGGCTCGGCGTCGTCCCGCAACTGGAGGTCTGGGGCTTCTCCCAGACCTTCCGGCGCCTCGGCGAGGTGGCGTTCGTCGCCGTCGAGAGCGGCCGGCCCGACGCCTGCATCCTGCCCGACGTGTATCACCTGTACAAAGGCGGATCGAGCCTCGAAGGGCTTCTGCACCTCAACGGCGCCTCGATCCACGTCTTCCACCTGAACGATTACCCGGCCGAGCCGCCCCGGGACGCGATCGGCGATGCCGACCGCGTGTTCCCGGGTGACGGCGTCGCCCCCTTCGACCGCCTGGGGGAGATCCTCGACGCGATCGGCTTCGACGGCACCTACTCGCTCGAATTATTTAACCGCGAGTACTGGGCCCGAGATCCGCTCGACGTCGCCCGCGAGGGGCTCCGCAAGATGAAGGCCGTGACGGGCGGCCCTGCCTGACGACCTCATCTACGCCCATTCGGAAGCGTCACCTGGACCAGTCCCCGGACTCCCTCGCCGCGGTCGGCGCGGAGGAGCGGGGCCTGGCCCGGATCGGGCCGCCCGAATCGCGGCCCATCACGCGATCATTCCATTTTCAGCACAATTTTCCCGAATTGTTCCGATTGTTCCATGCGACGCAGGGCGTTGGGAAGCTCGTCGAGGGAGAACGTCTGATCGACGACCGGCTGGATCCCGCGATCCTCGACCAGTTCCAGCAGGGCGGCGAACTCGGCCGAGGTCCCCATGGTGGTGCCGAGCAACTGGAGCTGCTTCCAGAAGACCTGGAACACATTGAGCGACGGCACCGGGCCGGTCGTGGCCCCGAAGTTGACGAGCCGGCCCCCGGGCCGGAGCAGCTCGATGGCGTGGGCGTACGTCTCGCCCCCGGCGCTGTCGATGACCACGTCGGGCGTGCCGCCGAGCTTGCGCAGCGCCTCGGGCCAGTTCGGGTCGCGATAGTTGACGCCCCCCTCGGCCCCCAGCTCCTTCGCGCGGTCGAGCTTCGCGTCGCTGCCCGAGGTGACGAAGACCCGGGCACCCAGGGCCCGGGCGATCAGCAAGGCATGGATGGCCGTGCCGGCGCCGATGCCGGTGACCAGCACGACCTCCCCGGGCTGGACCTGCGCCTTGGTCACGACGGCGCGATACGCGGTCAGCCCGGCCAGGGGCAGGGCGGCGGCCTGCTCGAAGTGCATGCCGGCCGGCTTGGCGAAGACGTTCTCGGCGGGAACGGCGATCAGCTCGGCGAAGGTGCCGTGATCGGGCATGCCGAGGATCCGGAACCGATCGCCCTGAGCCCGGCCGTCCGATCCCCAGGCCAGGCTGGGGTTGATGATCACGTCCTGGCCCGTCCGGAGTCCCTCGACCCCGTCGCCCAGCGCCGCGACCTGCCCCGCGCCGTCGGAGCCGAGGATCGCGGGCAATGTCACATTCGGGTACTTGTTTCGTGAGATCCAGAGATCGCGATGGTTCAGGGCCGCGGCCCGGATCCGGATGACGACCTCGCCCGGGCCGGGGGAGGGGTCGGGCACATCTTCGAGGTGGAAGTGGTCAAGCGCCCCGAACTCTCGGAGGACAATTGCCTTCATCTGCTCCCTCCCAACCGCGACGGACGGCGCAGCATGCCCGCAAACCATGTCTTGCGGGTCAGCCCCCATTCAGCCTACGCCCTCGGGGGCGACCGGCTCAAGAGCCGCGAACGGGCGGCCGCCGCGACCAGAATTCATCGATCCCTTACGGACCGAGCAAATCCCGATCCAACCGACAGCCCCTCGCCGAGAGGCTCAAGTTCGATCTCGGTTGACTCCGACAACCTTGACAGATACGATTCTCGTGGCCAGTGCCGGGGTTTGCGATGGGGCAGTCTTCCCTGGCCGAGGAATTGCGCATGTTTCGACGTTGCCGGAATCGCAATCGTGGCTGGGTTGGCCTGGGCATCCTGCTCGGGTTGATGATCGGCGGCTTCCCGGCCGTCGACGCCTGCCCGTTGCCGGCCGGGAGCCGATCGGCGCATCACTGCGAGCCTCCGGCCGCCCCGGAACCGCCGCGGCCGGACGACTGCTGCCACTCCGAATCCGAAGCGATTCCCCCCAACGCCCTCCCCCTCCGACCGACCGTGCCGACCCCCGGCCCTGCGGGATCGGACGGACATTGCCGGACTCGCACCGCGTCCTCCTGCTGCTGCTCGACGAACGTCGCGCAGATGGTGGTGGAGCGTTCCGTCCGTTCCGGAGTCTCGCGAGACCAGTGGCGTGCTCGCCACTCGTTCGAACCGACGGCGACGCGACCGACGGCACGACCGGCGTCGTTGTTGATCGCCACCGGCTTGCCGAGGCCGGCCCCCCTCTGCGATCTCCTCATTCTCACCACCGCTCGGTTGCGGAATTAGCGGACGCCTCTCGTCCTGCGACGACCGCTCGTTCGACCGAGGCCGGCGCCCGTGCCGCCGTCGCCAGGGCGTACGCGATCCGTTCGACGACCGCTCCGCTCTCCCTGCTCTGATCGAGCCCCGGGGCGTGCTGCCGGATCGGATCTCGGATCATCGCCCGCGACCGCTGTCGAGCAGCCGCTGCCGCTGAATCAACGCTGACGGGTCGCGAGTGATTGCGCGCCGACCGACCGGGCGTGCCCCGCACCGCTTGATGCTCACGCGACACCCGCCGCCGGGTTCGCCGCTCGATCAACCCCTGCGCGCATCGGTTGATCCGAGGCAGGCCGGCCCGCGACCCGTCCGCGGTCGGAGATCATCCGGCACGTTCGTTTCGTGTTCGGAGCCGAGTTCGATTTGATCGATTGATCATTCCTGAGGAGTTGAGATTCATGACCCGCCGCTTGTCGCTGCTCACGTTCGGTGCCTGGCTCATCGCGGTTGCCGTCGCCGCGAACCCCGCCTCCGCCGACGAACCCACGACGGCCTGTGCCCTGAAGCCCGCCGCCACCAAGGCCTGTTGCGCCACCGAGGTGAAGGTCACGCTGACTTCCACCACGGTTGCCGAAGCGAAA
>NZ_JBFEFH010000038.1:0-49460 GCF_040717455.1 Tautonia sp. JC769 | reverse complement strand
AACGAAGCCAATCGCGGATCGGGAATCTCTTGCCGAGAAACGGGTTACGACGATCCGGCTCGCGTCCTGGCGGCGCACCCTTCGGCGCACCACGGCGCACCCGGCCGCCGAGGTGGCTCATGGAGGCATATCGGGGCGACCGCGACGACGGTGCCTGCGACTCATTCCCGGAACGAACCCAACGCGATCGTCTCTTGGTCTTAACTCGAAAGAAGATACGTCGATTGGTCGGGGCGCTCCCGGGCGTGCCGGGCGGCGTCCCGGCGGCCCGAGCGGGTTCGGCCGGGGCTGGGGTCTTGCGGGTCGGGGGCAGGATCGTCATAATCGCATGATGCGCGGCCCGGCGGGCGGCGTTTTTTTCGTTTTGCTGACAGGTCCGGCGCGGCTCGATCCCCCAGGTCAAGGCAAGGTTGGGTCGGGCGCGGGCCGGGCCGTGTTTCTCTCGGACCTTTTGCGAGCTCCCGATCCGGATCGTTCCGGCCCGTCCCGCTTGGCGCGGAATGGGCGGGCCCGGCGACGGAGGGACGGACACCCTACCCATGGCCGAAGCGGTTACCATCCAGGTCGAGCCGCGCGACCCGGCGAAGAACAAGGGCACCGGCAGCCGAGTCGCTCGGAAGCTGCGGGCCCAGGGTCGCGTACCGGCGATCATCTACGGGCACAAGAAGGACCCGGTCCCCATCTCCCTGTCGAAGGACGATGTGGCCCTGATGCTCAAGCGGTCGATCCACCTGGCCCAGCTCGCCTGGGACGGCACGACCGAGCTGGCCGTCGTCCGCGACGTGCAGTGGGATTACCTGGGCAAGGACATCATCCACCTCGACTTCCTCCGCGTCAGCGCCGGCGAGACGGTCGAGTCGGAGGTGGCCCTCGAGCTGCACGGCGAGCCCGCCGGCCTTGCCCTCGGCGGCCGGCTCGAGCAGATCGTCCGCAGCCTGAAGGTCAAGGCCAAGCCGACGGCCATCCCCAAGGTCATCACGCTGGAGGTCGGCGACCTCGGCCTCGGCCAGGCGATCCTCGTCCGGGACCTCAAGGGGATGCTCCCCGAGGGCGTGACGACCGACGCCGATGACAGCATCATGCTCGTCCACGTCGTCGAGAAGAAGGCCGGGTCGGGCGGCGGCGCCGCCGCCTCGGATGAGGAGGGCGAGGCCGGCGAGTCCGAGGCCGGCGGTGAGGAGCCTTCGTCCGAGTAATCTTCGCCCCGTCGCGGCGTGCTGGCCCGGGTCACGCGTGATTCGGGCCGGTCTCAGGGCAGCAGATGATGAGCGATCGGAAAGTCGTGGTCGGCCTCGGCAACCCCGGCCCCAAGTACGAAGGGACCCGCCACAACGTCGGCTTCGACGCGCTCGACCGGCTGGCCCAGGGGAGCCCCGGGGCCGCCGTCTCCCGCAAGTTCGACGGGTTCCTGGCCGAGGTCGAGATCGATTACCGGCGCGTCCTGCTGCTCAAGCCCCAGACCTTCATGAATCTCAGCGGCCGGAGCGTCCGGCAGGCTGTCCAGTTCTACAAGCTCGATCCGGCGACCGACCTGCTGGTCATCTGCGACGACATCAGCCTGCCGCTGGGCAAGCTCCGCATCCGCCCGAAGGGCTCCGACGGGGGCCAGAAGGGCCTGCGGGACATCATCGCCCAGCTCGGCACCCAGGACTTCCCCCGCCTCCGGATCGGGGTCGGCGACCCCGGCCCGGCCGACGCCGCCGACTACGTCCTCGGCCGATGGCGGAACACCGAACGCCCCGCGATCGACGACGCCCTGATCGAGGCCACGCAGGCCGTCGCCGTCTGGGTGACCCAGGGCCTCGAGGCCGCCATGAACCGCTTCAACGCGGCCGGCGGCTGACCCGCCCGCCGGGCCTGCCCGCTTCCCCGCAACACCGTTTCCTTTTCGCAACGTCCTGACGGGTTTCGAGCACCGTCGCTCCGAAGGGAGGAGCGACGGGCGTCGGCATCGCCGGCGGGCCACGAGCCCGGGCCCCCCGCCCGGGTCGCCTCGCCCCCGCCCCCCGCCGACGCTCCACGGAGCCCCTTTTTGTCCTTGAGGAGTCCGCCGTGCCGGTCAATACGTACGAGGGTATGTTCCTGCTCGACAGCACCAAGGTCGCCTCCTCCTGGGAGGAGTCGGAGCGGCACGTCCACGACCTCTTGCAGAAGCATCAGGCCGAGATCGTCGCCAGCCGCCAGTGGGACGACCGCCGCCTCGCCTACCAGATCGGCCCCCACAAGAAGGGCAGCTACCTGCTGACCTTCTTCCGGGTCGAGGGCGACAAGCTGAAGGAACTGGTTTCCGACCTCCACCTCGACGAGCTGGTGGTCCGCGAGCTGATCCTCAAGGTCCACCCGAAGCTGGTCGATCACCTGGTCACGCAGGCCATGTCCTTCACCCCGACCGACGAGAGCGGCCCGCCCGAGGACGACGATCGCCGCGATCGCCGCGACCGGGGAGACCGCGGCGAGCGTCGCGGCCGAGACCGCGACCGGGATCGCGACCGCGACTGATCCGTCCGCGTCCGGACCGGGGTGGCCCATCCCGGTTCGACTTCTTCGCTTGTGTCCGGCGGGTCCATGTGGTACGGTTCTTCCAAGGTGACAACCGTTTAGTGTTGTGCGTCCGCGTCCCGTCCGCAATCCGCCGTGACCCACCGGTCCGGAGCCGGGGAGGTTCGTCTCGATGGCCGACTTCAACAAGGTGTTCCTGATCGGACGCCTGACCCATGACCCCGAGCTGCGCTACACCCCCAGCGGGGCCCCGGTCAGCGACCTTCGCCTGGCCACCAGCCGCGTCTACAATACCAAAGACGGGGACCGCCGCGAGGAGACCCTCTACATCGACATCACCGTCTGGAACCGCCAGGCCGAGAACTGCTGCCAGTACCTCAAGAAGGGCAGCCAGATCCACGTCGACGGGTTCCTGAAGATGGATTCCTGGGAAGACCGCAACAGCGGCGAGCGGCGGACGAAGATCAAGGTCGAGGCCGATCGCGTCCAGTTCCTCGACAGCCGCCGAGGGTCCGACGACTCCGGCGGCTCGCCTCCCCGGCACGATGTCGAGTATGATGACCCCCCGGCCCGGGAACCCCGACGGGCCGCCCCCGATCACGGCGAGCCCCGAGGGGCCGCCAACGGCTCCGGCCCCCGACCCTATGCCCCTCCTCCTCGCCGGCCGGCCCCCAGCCACGACGACCAAGGCGACGAGGATATCCCGTTCTGACCCGACCCGTACCACGCAACCGCAAGGCGATTGCACGGCCCGACCCGCCGACGGCGCAGGGCTCGCGCCGCCCGACGAGACGAGGACGCGACATCATGGCCAAGACCACGAGCAAGACCAAGCAGGCCAAGGCCGCCGCCAAGGCCGCCCGGGCCAAGTCCCACACCCAGTCCCAGAGCCAGGCCGCCCAGGCGATCCTCGGCGCGGCCCGGCGCCCGGGCTGGGAACGCCGGCACAACCACCCGACCCGCCCGAAGAACGGCTACATGCACGTCCTGCTGACCAACAAGGTCGCCAAGCTCGGCGAGCCGGGCGACCTGGTCAAGGTGCGGCCGGGCTACGCGCGCAACTTCCTGTTGCCGCAGGGGCTCGCCACCTTCGCCACCCCGCACAACCTGCGGATCGTCGAGAAGCACCGCTCGCGGCTCAAGGCCCTGGAAGAGGCCAAGCGGTCCGACCTCCAGACCCTCGCCGCGCAGCTCTCGCAGCGCTCGATCACCATCGAGGCCAATGCCAACGAGGAAGGCCACCTCTACGGCTCGGTCAACGCCCAGCAGATCGCGGCCGCCCTGGCGACCGATGGCGTCCAGATCGACGCCGAGAGCGTCCGGATCGAGGGGCCGCTCAAGGAGCTCGGCTTCTACAGCATCCCGATCCACCTGGGCATGGAGATCACCGGCGAGGTCAAGCTCTGGGTGGTCCCGACCCACATCGAGGGGGACGAGGGGGGGGCCTGATCGGCTCCCTCTCCCCGAGTCGCTTGCTTCGGGCCTGAAGCTCCGCGCATGATCGTGACGGAAAGTGGGCGTCTGTCGACGTGTCTCGGGTCGGAGACGCCCCTTTTTCGTGGTGTTGGTGCCGTGATCCGGCCGATCACTTCCCCTGGTTGTCGGCCGGCCGAACCGCAGCCTCCCTTACGTCTCGAAGAGCCATGGATTCGGCCCTGCGGCGATCGCCCGCTCTTGGCTTGATCCGGCGAGGGATCGGCCCGGCCATTCGCCGCCCGCGATCGGTCGGAGCTGCCTGCTGATGTCCCCCTACGCCAATGGTCACGGCAACGGTCATCACCCCCGGAACGCCGCCCCGTCGTCGGCCCCGCCCGACGACCGCCTGCCGCCCCAGAACCTCGAAGCCGAGCGGGGCGTGCTCGGCTCGATCCTGCTCGACAACGAAGTCCTCCACGACGTCGTCCCCTTGCTCCGCCCCGACGACTTCTACCGCGACGCCCACCAGACGCTCTACACCGTCATCCGCGAGCTGTACGACCTCGGACGACCCGTCGACACCCTGCTGCTGGCCGAGGAACTCCAGCGCCGCGAGCAATACGATCGCCTCGGCGGCGACGAGCTGATCGGCTCGATCATCAACAGCGTCCCCCACGCCGCCAACGCCCTGCACTACGCGGTCATCGTCCGCGAGAAGTCGGTGCTCCGCCAGCTCATCGGCGGCGCCCACGAGATCCTCAAGGACAGCTACGACAGCATCAAGTCAGCCGACGAGGTCCTCCAGAACGCCGAGCGCCAGGTCTTCCGGATCGCCGAGGAGCAGGCCACGGGCGAGACGGTCGACCTGCAGGACATCGTCACCGAGGCGATGGACCGGATCGCGCTGCGTTCCGAGTCGCGGCACCCGATCACCGGGACCGCCAGCGGCCTGCTCGACCTCGACGACATCACCACGGGGTTCCAGGGGTCGCAGCTCATCATCCTCGCCGCCCGCCCGAGTATGGGTAAGACGGCCATTGCCCTGAACATCTGCGAGAACGTGGCCCTGACCCAGAACAAGGCGGTCCTGTTCGTCTCGCTCGAAATGGGCAAGCTGGAGATCGCCGACCGGATGCTCGGCGCCCGGGCCAAGGTCGACGGCCACAAGCTCCGGACCGGCCAGGGGCTCAATCAGCGCGACATGACCATGCTCGGCCGGGCCTATGACGAACTCCGGGCCGGTGCCCCCGTCCTGATCGACGACACGCCGACCCGCAACATGCTCCAGATCACGGCCAATGCCCGCCGGATCAAGCTCCGCCAGGCCAAGACCAGCCAGGATCTCGGCCTGATCATGGTCGACTACATCCAGCTCATCGAACCCGACTCGGGCGAGGGGCGCGACAGCCGGCAGGAACAGATTGCCAAGATCAGCCGCCGCCTCAAGACGCTCGCCCGAGAGCTGAACGTGCCCGTCGTCGCCCTCTCCCAGCTCAACCGAGGCGTCGAGAATCGCGAGGACCGCCGCCCCCGCATGGCCGACCTCCGCGAGTCGGGTGCGATCGAGCAGGACGCCGACCTCGTGCTCCTCCTGCACCGCCCCGAATATTACGACCCGAACGACCAGCCGGGTATTGCCGAGCTGATCGTCGCCAAGAACCGAAACGGCCGGACCGATAGCGTGAAGCTCACCTTCCTGAAGAACTTCATGCGGTTCGAGAACCTCGCCGCCGTCGCCGACGGCCCGATCGACGCCGGGACCTTCTGACCCCGGCGGCAGCGTTCGACCCGGCGACGCCCCGCCCCGGCCTTCGGGGCCGGGGCGTCGCCGATCGCGTCACGGCCGGCAGAGGGCAAGCGCCTCGTCCTTGCTGATCGGGTCCGATCGGAACGCCAGGGCATGCATCTCCCGCACGAACCGGTTGTTCGAGTCGCCCGTGTCACCCGACCAATCGACCAGGCGGCCGTCCGTGTCGAACACGCAGACCGGAGGGCCGGAGACGATCGGCCCCCGGGGCCTCCCGACCCAGACGACATACGGCGTCCCCTCGTGCTCGACCGCCGCGAAGCAATACGTCTCGGGCAACGCGGCGATCAGGTCGTCGATCGACTTCATTCCCTCCGGGGGCATGAACCGCTTCCAGGGGGGGCCGATGATCGTAATCACCAGAAACCCCCAAACTACCACCAGGATGGTCCAGATGATGACCTGATGCCGCCTCGATGGTTTCGAACGAGGGTTGGTCAACGTTCGTTCGCTCCAACATTGCTCGACATGACTGCGTCGAAGAATCTGAACGTGTCTGGCAGCGCAACCTGGACGATGACAAGATGCTCGATGTCGGGGTAGACACGATACTCGACCCGATCGGCACCGATCCGGCTCAGCTCATCACGGAGATTCTGAGCCGATTCGAGCATGAAATCAAGATCGCCAATGCCGATGAACATGGGAACCTGCGTCAGGCCTGGCACCTCGGCGATGCGTCCTCCGCCGCCGAGCGCACTCACTCCCGCGTAGCGATCCGGGTGCCGGACGGTCGCCTCGATGGCCTGGGCCGCCCCGCTGGAATGCCCCACCAGGAAGACCCGGGAGCGGTCGACCGGGTAGAGGGACGCCATCGCCTCGACCACCTCCCTGATCGGTCCCGACCCGATCGGCCCGCGTCGGGGACTGACCAGCAGCCATCCGCGCTCCCGGCAATGCTCGACGACGGCGCCCCGGCCATAGCCGTCGAAGAACAGATTCTCGCTGCCGCCCATGCCATGCAGGGCCACGACCAAAGGGGCCGGGTCTCCCTCCGCGATCGTCCCGGGGACGAACACGCGTGACGGGATCAGGCGGCCTCCCGGGGCCACCAGGGTCATGCGGAACGATCCCGTGCGATCGGGGCCGTGATGAGGGGCATCGTCGTTCCGGGAGGAGAGCAACGATTCCAGATCGGTCATCAATGCCGAGGCGTCGATGTCCGTCTCCGGGGCTCCCCCGCCGGCAAGGTTGGTGAGGATCTGGAGCGATTGGCGAGCCGTCGCGAGGTCGGTGGTGACCCGGGGATCGGTGTCGGCCCAGGTGGCGAGGGTGGCCTGGGCGACGTCCAGGCGATCGGCCAGGCGGACGACGACCGACAGAACGGATCGGCTCTGAGCGATGTTTTGACCTGAAGCGATCACGTCGAGGATCAGGTGATGATCCCCCTCGGGGAGATCGGCGGTCGGGACCTCGATGCGTTGTTCCCCTTCCTCGATCGCGACCTCGACCGGCGAGCGAGCGTCCTCCTGCCCCTCGATGGCGACGGAGATGCGGGCGATCGCCCTATCCGGGGCCTCGACCTCGACCGGATAGGAGGGGCTGATCGTGGCCTCGATCGTCGCGGTGCCGCGTTCGATCAGCCGGCGGGAGGGCCGGATTGCCTGGGCATCGGCCCACCGGACCGGGTCAGGGATGCTCGCGCCGCCGTCGAGCAGCCGGGTGGCCCGCGTCATCGCCCGGGCCGCCTCGTCGAACCGGAAGCGGAAGAAGTCCTTGACCGAGGCGTCGAGCGCCTGCGCGGCGTTGCGCCGGGCATCGGGATCGGCGGGTTGTTCCCAGCGAGCTTCGAAGGCGCGGAGGCGGCGGCCCAGCTCGTAGCGGTCGGCCTGGGCGGGGGCGGACGTGGGCAGTCCGATGCCACTCACGAAGACCGCCAGCCGCAGCACCATCCGCAGGTCGATTCGTCGAGAACCGCTCGATCGAACACCGAACATGATTTCAACGCTCCCGGTGGCAATCCTGGTCCCGTCGTCAGCCCCCGCCGTAGGCGCTGTGCTTGCGGCGACGGCTGGAGGTGAACTCTTCCACGGTCCCTCGCGTGATCACTTCGTAGAGGACCGCCTCCTTGTCCCCCCGCTTGCGGAGGATGCGCCCGAGCCGTTGCACGTGTTCACGCACCGATCCGGTGCCCGAGAGGATGATGGCCACGTTCGCCTCGGGGACATTCACCCCCTCGTTCAGGACCCGGCTGGTGGCGACGATCGGGAAGCGGCCGTCGTTGAATCGCAGCAAGACCTCCCTGCGCTCCTTGGTCTTGGTCTGATGGGTGATGACCGGGACCAGGAATCGCCGGGCGATCTGATAGACGGTCGCGTTGTCGTGCGTGAAGATGATGATGCGGTCGCCGTGGTGGTGGTCGAGCAGCCGGCCCAGCAGTTGCAGCTTCGCCGGGGCGGCCAGGGCCAGCTCGCGCTGTTCGCGATAGGCCTGATAGGCGATCCGCCCCTCGGGGGATCGGAAGGCGAGGCGGAGGAACTGGCCCCAGGCGTCGGGCCTGCGGAAGTCGATGCCGTGGTCGCGGGTGAAGGTGCGATAGACCTCGCGGCACGACTCGTAGCGGTACTGCTCTTCCTCGCTCAGGTTCACATATTGGGTCTCGACGCGGTAATCGGCGAGGAACTGGCCGCGGAGCTGGGTGATCTCCTTGCGGTAGATGATCGGGCCGATCAGGCGGTCGAGCTGCTCGTGGGCGTTGTCGGCCCGCTCGGGGGTCGCCGTCAGGCCGAGGCGAAACGGGGCGATGGCGCAGGTGGAGGCCAGGCCGTAGGTCGGGCCGGGCAGGTGGTGGCACTCGTCGAAGACGAGCAAGCCGAACTTGTTCCCGATCCGGTCCATGTTCATGTAGGCCGAATCGTAGGTCGTCACCGTCAAAGGTTTGATTTCGTAATAGCCGCCGCCGAGCAGGCCGACCTCGACGTCGAAGCAGAGGGTCAGCTCGTCGAACCACTGGTTCATCAGGTCGATGGTCGGCGTCACGACCAGGGTCGGCCGCTGGGCCGCGTGGATGGCCAGGTTGGCCATGTGCGTCTTGCCGGTGCCGGTGGGCAGGACGACCACGCCACGCATCCCGGCCGACGACCAGGCGTCCAGGGCCTCGGTCTGGTGCGGGAAGGCAGGTTTATCGACACGGATGCTCCAGGGGGTCTTCCCCTGGTAGTCGCGGGCGTGATCGTCGTAGGGGATGCCGTGATCGCGCAGGTGCTGGACAATCTCGCGGTACCAGATCGCCGGGGCGCGGTAGATGCCGCGGCGGCGAGGATCGAACTGCAGGCCGGGGAGCCCGCGTGAGTCGTGTTCCGGCAAGCCCTCGACGACGAGCGTGCCTTCCTCGAACGCCAACGCGAGGCGCCCTGCATCGCCTGCCGAGCCTGATTCGCTGCCGCTCATGCTCCGCCTCCCCGGGCGCTGCATTGGGGCCGATCCGGCATCCCTCCCTGCTGGTTGATCGGATCAGGATCGGACATCTCGCGTGAGGCCCCCCGACGCCGGACGCCCGGACATCGGGGGCCAGTCTGAACATCCATATCTTAGACAGTGTAACGACGGCCCGGCGCCGAGGCCAGGCGCCGGGCCGTGATCGGGCACTCAGGCCGGACGGCATTCGATGACGTCGACGCCGCCGGAAGTCGGTACGATTCGATCGAGCGTCAGGCCGGCACCGGCAAGCAGGCTCCGGTACTGGACTTCGGTCCGTTCCAGCCCGCCGGGCATGACGAGCATGTTCAGGTCGAGCAGCTTGACGAACGCCGGGTCGTTGCCGCGCGGGACGATCGCCTCGGCGATCAAGACGCGGGAATCGCTGCGCATGGCCTCGCGGATGTTGCGGAGGATGAGCGTCGCCTGGTCGTCGTCCCAGTCGTGGATGATGTGCCGCAGCAGGTAGGCATCGACCCCCGGGGGGATGGATCGGAAGAAGTCGCCGCCGATCGCCTCGCAACGGCCAGCCTGCCCGGCGGCCTCGATGGCGGGGCGGGCCCGGTCGACGACCCCGGGGAGGTCGAAGAGCAGGCCCTTCAGGGAAGGGTACCGTCGAAGGGCGCCCAGGAGCATGGTGCCGTTGCCGCCGCCGATGTCGGCAAGGGTGTCGACCCCGGAGAGGTCATAGGCGTCGAGGATCGCATCGGTCTCGCGACCGTGGATGCTCGTCATGGCGGCGTCGAAGACCCGGGCGGGTTCCGGATTCTCGGCCAGGTAGGGGAAGATCGGCTGGCCGTAGACCATCTCGAAGCCGGTCTGCCCCGTCCGGATGCAGTCCAGGAGCTTGCCCCAGGCCTGGTAATGCTCCTCGCCGAACATCACGGCGACGGCCCACTTCGAGCCGGGCACGTCGCGGCGGAGGGCCTCCGAGGCGGGGGTCTGGTCGAAGCGGCCCTGGTCGTCCTCGACGAAGACGCCGACGCTCGCCAGGGCTCGGAGCAGCCGATGGAGCGATCGAGCATCGACGCCGACGCCCTCGGCCAGCTCCTCCGGCGACTTCGGGCCGTCGGCGACCCGATCGGCCAGCTCCAGCTTGGCGGCGACGTAGATCGACTGGCTGATCCAGTAGCCGGTCAGCATCTGGGCAATCTGCTGACCGGCATCCTGCTTCGGTTCGGGCATGGGAGTCCTTCGATGTGTCGAGGAAGAGGACGCGATCAGCCGTGGCCGTAGCCGCGGTCGAAGGCGTCGATGCTCCGCATGTGGTCGGAGTAGACCGAGCGGAAGGTGTCCTGGTCGACGGACCAGCGGGGGTTGTCCTCGGTGTGGCGGTGGCAGTGTTCCTCGATCAGGCGGTGGAGGAACTTGAACAGCTGCCGGGGGGTCCGGAGGTGCCCGAGGGCGTCTTTCAGGGCGTCGTCGGCCACCGATTCGTCGATGAACTGCCGGAGCCGGGGGCTGCCGTTGCTCGGCTGGCCGTCGGTGGCGCAGGCGCGGAGGCGGTCGGTCGCCAGGTCGTAGAGCGACGGGCCGGTCCAGCGCAAGGGCTTGATCATGTTCAGCTTGTCGGGCCGGGCGCGGTCGTAGAACTCCTTGTCCATCTTGTCGAGGTAGTAGGCCAGCTCGATCGGGAGCAGGAGTTTCAGGCCGATCCCCGGATGGCGGAGGAATTTGTGATCGAGCAACGGCCAGACCAGGGCCCGCATCTTGCGCGGGTCCCCTTCGATCGCCTGCGGCTCGTCCACCCGGTCGACCAGGACGATGATCCCGCCGTAGCCGAGGTCCTTCAGGACGCTCTGGAATTTCCGGAGCAGCTCGAACCGTTCCTCGCCGACCCCGCCCTTCGATGCGGTCGGCATCGGCTGGCCGGCCAATTCGGTCGGTCGGAACCAGAGCAGTTCCCAGCGGAGGGCGGAGGGGTCGCGGCTCAGGACCCGGAGGGCCTTGCGGATGTCCCGCGCGCGGAACTCGGCCTGGAGCAGGCGCCACCCCCAGTAGAGCCAGCCGAGGGCGACCAGGCCGACGAGCCAGGGGGTGATCGACCAGCTCCGCAGGGCATCGAAGGCCACGAGCATCAACGCGACGATCACGGTGACGCCGATGCCGATTTGCAGGTCGCGGCGGCTCCAGAGGGGCCGGAAGCCGGACCGGCGGCGGAGGCGGTCCCAGCGGCGGTCGATCGGCTCGCCGGTCGAGGAGTCGTAGAGCGCGGCCAGCAGGAGGAGGTCGCGGCGGCGATCGAGCGAGAGCCGGGTCAGGTCGGTCCGCTCCTCGGTCAGGCGGTCGACGAGCTGCGTGACGCCGAGCGAGAGGATGGCGTCCATGTGGTCATGGAGCTTCCATCGGGTCAGGGCCGAGGCGGTGTCCTTGGCCCTGATGGCGGTGCGGAAGTGGTCGAGGAAGGGGTTGAACTCGTCGTACGAGATGACGAGGACGCGGGAATCGGGGTGTTCCTTGTTGAAGGTCTCCAGCTCGGCGATGGCCTGGAGCCGCATGGCGGTCTTGCCGCTGCCTTTCTCGCCGAAGACGAGCGCGGTCGACGGCTCGGCCGGGCTGCCGAAGAACTTGTCCCAGGCGGGGTGGTGGATCGTCCAGAGGCAGCCGCTCTTGAAGACCGTGTCGGTCTGGGCGTCCTCCTCGCTGAACGGGTTGCCGGTGATCCCGTAGTGTTTGAGGAACTGGTCCGTCTTCATGCGATCGCCACGTCCTCTCCTCTGAATCGGTTGCCGACCGGGACGCTCCCGAGGCCCGGCCCGGCTCGTTTGTGTATGGTGATACCCGAACCCCGGGTGAGGACGCAATCGCAGCACTGCAAGACGCCCAGGGGAGGGGGGGCGTTTCGGCCGGGGCGACGATTTCCGCGACGCTGCCCCGACGGCGGTCGCCCGCCGGGGCGTCCTTGCGTTATAGTGGGGAAACTCCGCAGAAGGCCCGGTCGACTCGGTTGCGTTCCGGTCGGCTCCCGGCCGGGGCGGTGAACCTCGGAAGACAAGAGGGGGTGGCGTGCGGGCGTATGGTTCCTGGTTCCTGGCCTTGCTGGTGCTGATGGCGAGCGGGGTCGTCGCCGGGTTCGTGTTCGTCGGGTGCGACCGCCCCCGGGCCGACGCTGCCTTGCCCGAGATCCGGGTCGCGGCGGCCAGCGACCTGTACGCGGCGATGCCCGAGCTCGCCGAGGCGTTCGAGGCGGGCGAGGGGGTCCGGGTGGTCCCCATCCTCGGCTCCTCGGGGCAACTGGCCCGGCAGATCGAGCAGGGGGCGCCTTACGACGTCTTCCTGTCGGCCAATCGCGAGTACGTGCGGCGGCTTTCCGATTCGGGGGCGATCGAGCCCGGGTCGGTCCGACCCTACGCGAGGGGCCCCCTGGTGCTGGCCTTCGCCCGGTCGTTGCCGGAGGTCGGGGAGGGGCTCGACGCCCTGAGCGACCCGTCGATCCGGAGCATCGCGCTGGCCAATCCCGACCACGCCCCGTACGGCATGGCGGCCCGCCAGGCGTTGCAGAACGCCGGGCTCTGGGACGCGCTGGAGCCGAAGATCGTGTTCGGCCAGTCGATCCAGAATGCCGCCCAGTTCGTCCGGTCGGGGCAGGCCGAGGCGGGCCTGATCGCGCGGTCCCTGGTCCCCGACCCGTCGATCCGATGGGAGCCGGTCCCGCCCGGCCTGCACGACCCGATCGACCAGTACCTCGGCATCGTCGCCGATCGCGAGGGGAGGGCCGCGGCCGGGGCGTTCTGCGCGTTCCTCGTGAGCGATCGAGGCCAGGCGATCCTCCGACGCTTCGGGTTCGAACCGCCCGGGGGAGGCCCATCGGCCGGGGCCGGGGCCGACTGAGCACCGCCCCCCGACCGGGGGCGAGCGTCGAGGGGAGGGGGGATCCCGGCAGGGTTCAACGGTCGAGGGGACGAGCATCGCGGGGAGCGGGGCGTTGGCCGAGGACTTGATCGAGCGGTTTGGCTACATCGGGATCGTCCTGCTCCTGGTCCTCGGCGGCCTGGGGCTCCCCGTGCCCGAGGAGGTGCCGATCATCGTGGCGGCGATCCTCTCGCGGAAGGGGGCCATGTGGGGGCCGATGGCCTTCGGCTCCTGCGTGTTCGGCGTCCTGCTCGGCGACTTCATCGTCTACGGGCTCGGCTACGTCTACGGGGAGCGGGTCCTGGGCTTCCGGCTCACCCGGAAATTCCTGACGAGGGCCCGCGAGGAGCAGATCAAGGGGTATTTCACCCGGCACGGCCTGAAGATCCTGATCGTCGGCCGGTTCGCGGTCGGCTTCCGGACGGCGGCGTACCTGACGGCCGGGATCCTGCGGCATCCGCCGCTGAAACTGCTCGTCACCGACCTCTTCGCGGTGATGCTGAGCACCCCCTTGATGTTCGCCCTCGGCTGGTTCTTCGCCTTCCAGATCGAGGCAGGGATTCGGGAAGTGCAGCACTACGTGGCCGTCATCCTGGCCGTCGGGCTCGCGGCCTGGGTGGTCGCCCGCTACGTCCGGGCGCGCAGGAGAGGGGGGAAGCCGGTCGGCCCCCCCGTGTTCGAGGGGAGCGAGGTCCCGGTCCCCCCCGGCGACCTGGCGATGCCGTATCCGACCGTCTCGCCGTCGGGAGACTCGGGCCCGAGGGCCGAGGCACGCGCCGAGGGGATCAGGCTGCCCGTCATTCACGCGCGTCCCGAGGCTCCGGACTCGGGTTCGAGGCCGATCGAAGCACTGCCCCGGTCGCAGCCCGAGTCCCCGACCCGCCCCGGTCCGGGAGACCCGACCCCGACGGCCTCCTCCGACCCGTCGAGCCGGCGGCGATCGACTCCCCCCGTTGAATGACCCAGGGCGGTGATCGACCGACGCGTCGTCGCGCTCCTCGATTGCGGTCATCGAGCGAGGCGTCACGGCAGGGAATGATGACGGGCCTGGGGCGGGGGCAGGTCGGTTTCCGGGGCGAGCAGGGCGAAGGCCAGGTCGAGCTGCGACCGCTCGCCGAAGACGACCACCACGTCCCCGCCCTTGAGCCGAATCTCGGGGTCGGGATTGACCAGATCGGTCGACCCTCGGCGGATGGCGAGGATCGTCGCGCCGCTGAGGGTCCGCAACCGAAGCTCGGCGATCGTCTGGCCGGCGGCCGGAGACCGCTCCGGGATCAGGCACGACTCGACCGCCGCCCCTTCGGTCAGGGAAAAGGGCATGTCCAGGCGCACCGGCCGAGACGATCGCAGGACCTGGTACTGATCGCTCCGGACCCGGTCGATCAGGTCGAGGATCAGGTTGCGGGGCACCTGATATTCCACCAGGACCCGGTCGAACAGCTCGATCGAGGTGACGAAATTCTCGGGGATGACCTCGTCGGCCCCGAGGCGTCTCAGCTCGTCGATGTCCTCGATGTCGTGGACCCGGGCCACGATGTACAGCTTCGGGTTCAGGAAGCGGGACATCCGGACTGCCCGCCGGGTCGCGGCGGGGTCGGAGATCACCACCACGAGCATCTTCGCCCGCTCGATCCCGGCATGTTCGAGCACCGCGGCCTGGGTGCAATCGCCGTAGAAGATCGGCTGGCCTTGCCCGCGGAGGCGGCGGACGGAATCGGGGTTCATCTCCAGGATCACGTACGGGATGTCGACGCCCTGCAGGACCCTCGAGAGGTTCCGGCCGGCCACGCCGAAGCCGGCGATGATGACGTGATCGCCGATCGACTCGGCCGGGAGATCCGGCTCGTCGACCTGCCGGCGCGACCGTCGTTTCTCCGAGAGGCGCTGCACGGCCGGGATGCGCTCCAACCCGCTGGAGGCGGCCGGGCCGAAGGCGATCAGGATCGGCGTGAGCGCCATCGACAGCACGGCCGACGCGAGGAACGCCTGATAGTCGTCGCTGTTCAGGAGGCCGGCGTCCATCCCCCGGCCGGCCAGCACGAACGAGAACTCGCCGATCTGGGCCAGGGAGAGGCCCGCCAGGGTGCCGGTCCGCATCGGGTAGCCGACGAGCCAGCTCGGCACGGCGACGGCCAGGAACTTCAGGGCCAGGATGGCGGCGACCGTCGCCATCACGAGGGGGAGGTGCGTGGCCAGGAATTCCAGGTCGAGCAGCATCCCGACCGACACGAAGAAGAGGCTGCTCAGGGTGTCTCGGAACGGCAAGACCTCCGACAGGGTCTGGTGAGCATATTCCGACTCCGAGATCGCCAGGCCCGCCAGGAAGGCGCCGAGCGCCAGCGACAGCCCCGCCCAGGCGGTCAGGGTCGCCATGCCGATGCAAAACAGGAAGATGAAGATCAGGAAGAGCTCCCGGTTGCGGGTCTGGACCACGCGGAGCAGGATCGGCGGGATCACGAATTGCGAGCCGATCAGGATGCCGAAGACGACGCCGATGCCGAGCCCGAGCTGCCCGAGGACCCCTTCCCAGCCCCCCTCGCTGGCGTCGGGAGACAGCAGAGGCACGGCCAGCATGAAGACCATGACCAGCAGGTCCTGCAGGAGCAGGACCGCGACGGCGATCTTCCCGTGCGGGGTGCCCACCTCTCCCCGCTCGATCAGGATTTTCAGGACGACGGCCGTGCTCGACATGGCCACGAGCATCCCCACGAACAGGGCCGGCCCCCAGGCCCCCAGGTACCACCGCGTCGCCAGGGTCGGCACGGCGACGCAGAGCACCACCTGAGGCACCCCGATCGCCAGCATCTCGCGGCCGAGCGTCTTGAGCCTCGACAGCGAGAATTCCAGGCCGATCGTGAACAGCAGGACGACGACACCGACCTCGGCCAGGAGCTGGACCCGCTCCTGATCCCCGACCAGCCCCAACCCCGAGGGCCCGACGACCAGCCCCGCCACCAGGAGCCCGACGACCGGCGGGATGTGCATGCGCTGGAACGCGAAGACCACCAGGCCGGCCACGGCGTAAACGATGAGCAGGTCGTAGAGGAACTCGAAATGTTCCATCGCGTCTCGTGCGGGTTCGGGGTTTCGGGGACCAGGACCGGGGCGTGCGACTGGCAGAACCATACCAGGCCCGGCACGACGTCCGCCACCGTCGACCGCGGTCGATCGAAGCCCCGGGGCCGCCTCGCGACGCGGCGGGATCCCGCCGCGTTTTGCTCTGGCCAGTCCCGGCGAAAGGGATTAAAGTCCCCACGCTCCTCGGCCGAGGAGGCGATTCGGACGGATGGGTTCGATCGGCTCGCAACGGTCGTAAGGGGCACCGCGTCGTCATCATCGAAGAGAACAATCGAGTCCGGTCAAGGATCGACCGATCACACCGAAAGAAGACGCTACCGCCGGGCGGCCCAAGGAGGTTCCGAGTTCTTCCTGGAGGCGCCGGGCTGGTGGATCTCCTCTCGGTCCGGGCCTGGGAGGGCCGACTCGTGGAGTTGCGTGCCGCCGCGATTCAAATGCAATCGGTGCCGGGAGACGTCTCCGGCAACCTGGACCGGGCCGACGCCACCCTGGCGCGATGCCGGGACGAGGGCGTCGAGCTGGCCGTCCTGCCCGAATTGTTCAACACCGGGTACTGTTCCCGGGGCGATTACCCCCGCGTCGCGGAGGACGCGGAGGGGAAGACCCTGGCCGCGCTCCGTGACCGCAGCCGACGCTGGGGCCTCTGGGTCGCCGCCGGATACGCCGAGCATCACGCCGGGCACCTGTACAATTCCCTGGCCTTCTGCGGTCCCGACGGCTCGATCTCCGTCTACCGGAAGCGCCACCTCGTCTTCTGGGAATGCACCCGCTTCCGAAAGGGGCGCGAGCCGGTGATCGCGCAGACCCCCTGGGGGCGCGTCGGCTTCGCCATCTGCGCCGACATGATCTACCGGAGGGTATGGAGCGACTATCGCGGCCGGATCGACCTGGCCGTCGTCGGCTCCGCCTGGCCCGATTTCGCCGATCGCCGTTCCGGCCGACCGAACTGGCTGTACGGCCACCTCGGGCCGCTCGCGGGGGAGATCCCCCGGATCGTCTCCCAGGATCTCGACATCCCCTTCATCTTCGCCAATCAGTGCGGCGAGACGGAGACCAGGGTCCCCCTGATGCCCCGCATCCCCGACCGCTTCGCCGGCCGGAGCGCCCTGTGCGACGGCCGCCGGAGCCTCCCGGTCCGGGCCGGGGCCGAGGAAGCCCTGGTCATCGCCTCGTTGCGTGTCGCATCCCCTTCCGATCGAGGAGCGTCGCCGTGCCGTTCTACGTCCCCCTCGGTGCTCGCGGGCTGGTCCTCCACTTCGGCGGCCTGATCACGCGAGGATTCGGTTCCCTGGTATACTGGTTGACCACGCGCCGTCGCCTGGCCCCGGTGCTGATCTCCCGCGATTCGTGACGGGCTGACGTCCTCCCCCCTGGTTTCCCTGGGATGACCGCCTGATCGCGCGTCCCGATCCGATCCGAATCGATCCGACCGCCTTGAACCCCGCAGCCCGAAGACGGGAGGACGTCCTTCTCATGTGCGGAATCGCCGGCGCGTTCGATCTTCGCGCCCAACGCTCGTTCCCCGAAGACCGACTTCGGGCCATGACCGACGCCATCGCCCACCGGGGCCCCGACGACGAGCACGTCCACCTGGAAGCCGGCCTGGCCCTCGGGGCGCGTCGCCTCTCGATCGTCGACCTCTCGGGCGGCCGCCAGCCCCTCTGCAACGAGGATCGGTCCGTCTGGGTCGCCTTCAACGGCGAGCTGTTCGAGTATCCCGAGCTCTATCGCGAGATCGTGGCCCGCGGCCACCGCCCCGCCACGCGATGCGACACCGAACTCTGGGTCCACCTCTACGAGGACTTCGGCGAGGGGATGTTCGAGAAGGCCAAGGGGCAGTTCGCCGTCTCGCTCTGGGACCGCAAGACCCGCACCCTGATCCTCGGCCGCGACCGCGTCGGCATCGCCCCGCTCTACTACGCCGAGCGCGACGGCTGGCTCCTGTGGGGCTCCGAGATCAAGACCTTGCTCCGCTCCGGCCTGGTCGAGGCCGCCCCCGACCCGAAGGGGATCGACCACCTGTTCACCTTCTTCTGCGCCGGGACGACCCGCACCTTCTTCGACGGCGTGAAGTCGATCCCCCCGGGCCACTATCTCAAGGTCCGAGACGGCCGGGTCGAGCTGAAGAAGTACTGGGATCTCGACTTCCCCGACGCCGGCGACGAGCTGCGGATGGACGACCCCGAGCCGCTCGTCGACGAGCTGGAGGCCCTGCTCCGGCAGTCGGTCGAGCGTCGATTGCGGGGCGACGTCCCCGTCGTCAGCTACATCAGCGGCGGGCTCGATTCGACGGTCGTCCTCGGCCTCAGCTCGCGACAGCGGGGGAGTGCGGTGCCGTCGTTCACGATCGGCCTCGACCGCGCAGGCCCCGACGAGCGGACGCAATCGACCGAGGCCGCCCGCGTGCTCGGCTCGCCCCTGACGACCGTCATCATGGACCGGGCGAAGATCGCCGAGGCGTACCCGGAACTCGTCGTGGCCGCCGAGGGGCCGGTCTTCGACACCTCGTGCGCCTGCCTGATGCGCCTGGCGCGTGCCGTCCACGACGAAGGCTACAAGGTCGCCCTGACCGGCGAGGGGGCCGACGAGGCCTTCGCCGGCTACGCCTGGTTCAAGTTCCAGCAGATGCGCGACCAGAACTTCCGGCGCTTCGGACGCGGCCCGATGAACGTCGGCCGCGAGCTGATGTTCCGCGTCCTCGGCGGTCGCAACGCCCGGCGTCCCTCGGCCGTCGAGGCGATGAACGGCACCCGGCCGATCCAGCAAGATATGTTCGAGGCGATTTCTCAGGCGACCCAGCTCGTCTACAGCCGAGACATGTGGGACCGCCTCGGCGATCACCACGCCTTCTCCGACCTCGACCTGACCAATCCGAACATGAAGCGCTGGGCACCCCTGAACCAGTCGCTCTACGTCGGGTACAAGGTCATGCTCGCCGGTCTCCTGATGATACCCAAGGGGGACCGGATCGCCTTGCACTCCTCGGTCGAGACGCGCTATCCGTTCCTGGATGAAGACGTGACCGCCTTCGCCAGCCGGATCGCCCCCGAGTACAAGCTCCGCGGCAAGACCGAGAAGTGGCTCCTGCGCAAGGTCGCCGAGCGGACGCTCCCCCCCCAGATCGCCGGACGGCCGAAGACGATGTTCCGCGCCTCGTTCGCGCCGACCTTCCTCGGCCCCCACCGGCCGGCCTGGGTCGATCAATTGCTCAGCCCCGAGTCGCTCCGCGCCACCGGCTACTTCGACCCCGAGGCCGTCGCCCGGGAGCGCGCCTGGCAGACCCGGATCCCGCGGATCACCCCCCGCCGGCTCATCATGCAGATCGGCCTGACGTCCGTGGTCGCCACGCAGCTCTGGCACCACCTCTACATCAGCGGCGGCCTCTGCGAGCTTCCCACCTGGGAAGCCCCCCAGTACGCCGGCAACCGCATGCCCGGGCATTACAAGATCCGCCCGAGCGGGGACGCCTCCTTGCCGATCGCCGTCTGAGACGTGCCGACGAGCCCGCCATGAATCGGCCGACCGACCCGGTGATCGAGAATCCGTACGAGGCGCCGCGCCCGATTGCCGGGCGCGGTGCCATCGCCCGCGATCGGCCGCCCTGGGTCTATGTCGCTTTTTCGATCTATTGTCTGATCATTGCCTTGATTTATGGCAGCCTGGGGCTGCTCGTCGCGGCCGACTGGCAGTTCGGACTCCTCGGAGACCCCGCCGATCGGCCCGATCGCCATGTCCTGCCGGGTGTCGCCGCCGTCTGCCTGGCCGTCGCATCGCTGTTCGCCGCCGGGCCGTTCCTGCCGAGGCGTCCCTGGGCCTGGACGTATGGCCTGATCCTGATCCTCGTCGGGAACGTCTTCGCCTTGCCGCTGACCTTGTTCTGGATCGGTCGAGGGGCCAGGGGTTACTACGCCCGGATCCCGGACTGCGTGCGAGTCATTTCGGAGTTTCCCCATGCGAGCCGTCCTCCAGCGCGTGTCCCGGGCCTCCGTCGAGGTTGACGGGGCGATCGTCGGCCGGATCGACCGCGGCTGGCTCGTCCTGCTCGGCGTCGGCAAGGGGGACACCGATGCCGATGCCGAGTGGCTCGCCGAGAAGATCGCCGGGCTCCGCGCCTTCGAGGATGAACGCGGCAAGATGAATCGATCGGTGGGCGAGATCGGCGGCGCCGTCCTCGTCGTCAGCCAGTTCACCCTCTTCGGCGATTGCCGCAAGGGCCGACGCCCCAGCTTCGACGCCGCCGCCGACCCCGGCGAGGCCGAACGCCTCTATCAGGTCCTCTGCGACCGGATCGCGTCGCTCGGCCTCCCCGTCGCCACGGGGACCTTCCGGGCGATGATGAACGTCTCGCTGGTCAACGACGGGCCGGTCACCCTCCTGCTCGACAGTCGCAAGCAGTTCTGAGCGCCGACCCCGTGCGTGACCGGAGGGCAGGGGGGCGGGGAATGACTCCCTGCCCGGAGTGGGCTCGTCGGCGTGCGGGAAGCCGGGCCGGCCGCGTCGCTCAGCCACGACGCGGTCGGCCGGGGGGCTCTCAACCCTCGGATTTCCGCGGGGGGATGATGCTCGGCAGCTCCATCCGGCGGCTGCCGCCCGGCCCCTTGAGCATCTGGTGCTGGGCCTGGGTCTTCTGGCCGAGCCCGTGGATGGTGATGAACCCGAGCGCCGCCGAGGCGTCGTACTGGTCCCCCTCCTCGTAGGTCGCCAGCTCGTGGCGATACAGGCTGTGCTCGCTCTTGCGGCCGACGATCATCGCCGAGCCTTTATAGAGCCTGATCCGAGCGACCCCCGAGACATATTGCTGATTCGACGCCACGAACGCCATCAGGTCCTGGTGCAGGGCGCTGAACCAGAGGCCGTTATAGATCAGGTCGCCGTAGGCCTGGCTCACGTGGGTCTTGAACCGCAGAGCGTCCTTCGAGAGCGTGAGGAACTCGATCTCCCGGTGGGCCTCGTGCAGGACGTAGGCGGCGGGGGCCTCGTAGATCTCGCGAGACTTGATGCCGACCAGGCGGTTCTCGATGTGGTCGACCCGGCCGACGCCGTGCTTGCCGGCGATCGCGTTGAGCTTCTCGATCAGCTCGACCCCGTCGGTCTCCACGCCGTTGAGGGCCACGGGCCGCCCCTGGTCGAAGGTGATCTCGACCACCTCGGGTTCATCGGGGGCCTTCCGCGGGTCGACCGTCCACTGGAAGGTCTCCGGGGGCGGCTCGACCCAGGGGTCTTCCAGGATCCCGGCCTCGATCGAGCGGCCCCAGAGGTTCTGGTCGGTGCTGAAGATCTTCTCCTTCGTCGCCTCGACCTCGATGCCGTGGTCGGCGGCGTACTTCAATTCCTCGGTCCGCGTCCACTTCCACTCGCGGACCGGGGCGATGATCTTCAGGTCGGGCGCGAGGGTCTGGAAGGTCACGTCGAAGCGGACCTGGTCGTTCCCCTTGCCGGTGCAGCCGTGCGCCACGGCCACGGCGCCGTGGTCGCGTGCCACCTGGATCATCCGCTGCGCGATGAGCGGCCGGCCGAGCGCCGTGGCCAGCGGGTATTTCCCCTCGTACAACGCCCCGGCCATCAGCGACGGGAAGGCGAAGTAGTCGACGAACAGATTCCGGACGTCCTCGGCGATCGCCTCGACCGCCCCGGTGCGCAGGGCCTTCTCCCGGATCGCCTCGATCTCCTGCCCCTGGCCCAGGTCGCAGGTGTACGCGATCACATCGAGCCCGTATTTCTCGTTGATCCACTTCACGGCGACCGACGTATCGAGCCCACCGCTGTATGCCAGGACCACCTTGTCGCGTGCCACGGGGTTCGCCTTGTCCTTTCGATAACCTTGCGAGGATTCAGGAATGATCGTGATCCGATCCGCAACCGTCCCCGGCGCGCGATCTCTAACCAGCCCCGGTCTCGGGCCGACGACTCGAATGGAAATTAGACCGATGCTCACGCCCCGCGCCAAGCACGGAAACGGGCCGTCCACCCTCGGGTGATCCAGGCCGGGATATCGCCCGGCCCGCGGGCAGGACGCCTCCCGATCGCGCCGCGAGCCGACGGCTCAGGAGCCGGTCGGCAGGTCGAACGCCTTGCCCAGGGTCGCGAGCCCTTCCCGGCCGCGATCGAAGTCCGTGAGCACGTTGACGCGGACCTCGCTCGTGTTGATCAGGGCGATGTTGATCCCGGCCTCGGCCAAAGCGCCGAACATCCGGGTGGCGACCCCGGTGTGCGTCCTCATGCCGATCCCGGAGACCGAGAGCTTGGCCATCGTCGGCTCGACCAGGACGTGATCGGGGTCTCCCACCGCACCTGCGGCGGCCCGGGCCGCCCGCGAGGCATCCCCCCGGGGCACGGTGATCGAGAGCCTGGTGTCGCCCGAGGCGCTGCGGACGTTCTGCACGATCATGTCCACGTTCACGCCGACCTCCGCGATCGCCCGGAAGACCTTCGCGGCGTAACCGGGCTCGTCCGGCACGTTGAGCAGGGTGACGCGGGCCTGCTGCTCGTCGAGGTCGACGCCCGAGACGACCAGATCCTCCATCCCGGTCAGGCTGCCGAAGAACGAGCCGGCATCGGAGCTGGCCAGGGGGCTCCCCTCGCTCGCCTGGCCGCGCCGGGGGACGAATTCGAGGCGGTGATCCTCTCGGGTCCGATCCAGCTCGAAGGCCCGATGGACGGCCCGGAGGGCCACCGAGGCCTGCGATCGTTCGACGAGGACGCTGATCTTGATCTCGCTGGTCGTGATCATCTGGATGTTCACCCCGGCCTCGCCGAGGGCGTCGAACATCCCCTGGGCCACCCCGGTGTGCACCCGCATCCCCAGGCCGACGACCGACACCTTGGCCACCTTCGAGTCGTACGTCACCTTGCCGGCGCCGATCTCCTTCGCGGCCCGCTCGGTCACGATCAGGGTCTCGGCCAGGTCGCCGCCGGAGACGGTGAAGCTGACCTCCGTCCGGCCGTCCGTCGCGACGTTCTGCACGATCATGTCGACGACGATATTGGCCTCGGCGATCCGGCGGAACAGGGCGTGCACCACTCCGGGGCGGTCGGGCATTTCCAGGACCGTCACCCGGGCCTCGTCCCGCGCCAGGGCGGCCCCGGTGACGCTCGCGCCGATGAACCGGGCGTCCTGCTCGGCCACGATCCAGGTGCCCGGCGCGTCGGCCATGGCGCTTCGCACCTGGATCGGCACGCCGAACTTCTTGGCGAACTCGATCGACCGCGAGTGCATGACCCCCGCGCCGAGGCTCGCCAGCTCCAGCATCTCGTCATAACTGATGCGGTCGATCTTCCTCGCCTCGGGCACGATCCTCGGGTCGGTCGTGTAGACGCCGTCGACGTCGGTGTAGATCTCGCACGCGTCGGCCCCGAGCACCGCGGCCAGGGCCACGGCCGTCGTGTCCGACCCGCCGCGGCCGAGGGTCGTGATGTTGTAGTGCTCATCCACCCCCTGGAACCCGGCGACGATGGCGATCTTCCCGTCGTCGAGCGCCGCCTGGAGCCGATCGGTCGAGATGTTCCGGATGCGGGCCTTCGTGTGGTAGCTGTCGGTCACGATCCCGATCTGGGCCCCGGTGAAGCTGATCGCCGGGACGCCGAGCGCCTGGATCGCCATCGCCATGAGGGCGACGCTCACCTGCTCGCCGGTCGAGAGGAGCATGTCCATCTCGCGAGCCGGCGGCTGCTCGTTGATCTCCTTGGCCAGGGCGATCAGCTCGTCCGTCGTGTGACCCCGGGCCGAGACCACGACGATGACCTGCTTCCCCTCCCGGTGGGCTCGGATCGCCCGTCGAGCGGCGGCAAGGATCTTGTTCGCGTCGGCGACACTCGTGCCGCCGAACTTCTGGACCACGAGGGGCAACGGGGGCTCTCCTTCTCTGTCTGCTTCCAGCTCGATCGGGCAGGGGGGGCAATGCGGGTGGGATGGGGTGGCCGGTCGTCGCGCTCGATCGGCCGCCGGGGCGAGCGTAACAGGATGACAGATCGAGCCCCAAGATTCCAGACGTCTCGATTCGCCCGGTTGCCCTCGGGCGACGCGACGGCCCGGCGGAAGGCCGACGACGCGCGCCGACCGTCGGTATTCCTCCCCGTTTGGGGCGATCGTGCCCTGCGTTCAACGCTTCAGGACATGAACTCCCATCAGTCGCCAGCCGTGCGGCAGGAACGGGCCCTCGGCCTCCATCGCGCTGATCTCGTCGTACGGCTTGCCCGAGCCGGAGAGGCCCGAGCCGCAGAGGGCCCAGGGCACGGGGGCGCGGTCGTGGGCCTTCGTCCGGAGAAGGGTGGAGTGGTCGGGAGAGATCAAGAGGCGGTACTCGCCGTACGACTCCAGCGCCGCCCGGAGCGGGCCGACGATGGCGTGATCCATGCGTTCCAGGGACTCCACCTTGGCGTCGGCCCGGCCCTCGTGGCTGGCCTCGTCGGGCGCCTCGACGTGGACGCAGACGAGGTCGTGATCGCGCAGGGCGTCGATCGCGTACCGACCCTTGGCGTCGTAGTCCGTGTCGAGGTATCCGGTCGCGCCGGGGACGTCGATCCGGGTCCAGCCGGCAAGCATCCCGGTCCCCCGGACCAGGTCGACGGCCGAGATGATCGCCCCCTTCAGGCCGTGCAAGTCGGCGAAGGTCGGCACCTGGGGGGCCTTGCCCTGACCCCAGAGCCAGATGGCGTTGGCCGGCTTCTTCCCGGCGTCGATCCTCGCCCGGTTGACCCGATGCTCCTGGATGATCGAGGCGCCGGCCTCCATCAGGCGGCGGAGCAGGTCCGAGCCGGTCCCCCGGGGCAGGTGGTCGGCCGCGTCCTGGTCGGGGACGTCGTGCGGCGGGGTCGTCCTCGTCGAGTCGTCGAACGGGGCGGGGGCACCCGGTCTCCCCCGGTAGATCAATGCGTTCCGGTAGCTGACCCCGGGATGGAATTCGACCGCGTGCCCTTCGGCGTGCAGGTTCGCGGCGAGCGAGGCGATCAGCTCGGCCCCTTCCTCGCTGGAGATGTGGCCGGCGGTGAAGTCGGTCATCTTGCCGTCGAGGATCGTCATCAGGTTGCATCGCACGGCCCAGTCGTCCGGGCCGAGCGCGATGCCCATCGCCACCACTTCCAGCGGGGCCCGGCCCGTGTAGTAACGCTCCGGGTCGTAGCCGAAGAGGCTCAGGGTCGCCACGTCGCTCCCCGGCAGGAACCGATCGGGCACGTTGCACGACCGGCCGAGCACCCCGTCCCGCGCCACGCGATCCATCTCCGGGGTCCTCGCGGCCTGCAGCGGGGTCATGTCGTTGAGCGAGTCCTGCGGCTCGTCGGCCGCACCGTCGGGAATCACGATGGCGATCTTCACGGTCACGTCTCCTCCCGGTTCCGACCCGGGTGAACTCCAGCGGCGCGTCGAGGGAGACGATTTCCGGGGCGTTCCGACCCTCGGCGGCCGTCTCTCCGCTTGCCCTCGGGGCGGGGCTCCCTCCACCCTACCAGCGCGTCGGCCGACCGGCCACGGCCCCGGCCGAGATCCGCCGTCGACACGCCACGCGGACCTGCTATCGAATCCCCGGCCCTGCCGCTACAATCCCTCGTTGGAATCGAGCATCCTTGACGATCGGGGCCGGGACGCGCGGATCAGCTCGACCCGTCGCACGGGGCGACGCCACGTCGAGACGCCGTCGGCCCGGTGGCGAAGGCGGCACCGCACATGGGCAGCGATCCCCTCTTGCTGGGCTTGGACGTGGGCACGCAGAGCATCCGGGCGGCCCTGGTCGACCCGACCGGCCAGACCATCTCGTACGGCGTGGCCCCGCTGGAAACCACCTACCCCCGCCCGAGCTGGGCCGAGCAGGACCCGATCGGCTGGTGGTCGGCCGCCCGATCGGCCGTGGCCGGGGCCCTGCGATCGGCCGACGTCTCGCCCGACCGGATCGTCGGCGTCGGGCTCGACAGCACCGCCTGCACCGTGGTCGCCTGCCGCGACGACGGCACCCCCCTGCGCCCCGCCTTGCTCTGGATGGACCAGCGCTCTTACCGCGAGGCCGAGGCGATCGGCGTGACCGGCGACCCGGCCCTGAAGTACGTCTCCGGCCGCGTCTCCCCCGAGTGGATGCTCCCCAAGGCCCTCTGGCTGAAGCGGAACGAGCCGGAGCTCTACGACCAGGCCGACCGCATCGTCGAATGCACCAACTGGTTCATGTTCAAGCTCACGGGGGAATGGTCCCTCTCGCTCAACCACTGCGCCGTGAAGTGGAACTACGCCCGGCCCGAGGGAGGATGGCCCCGCGCCTTGATCCACGCCGTCGGCCTCGACGACCTGCTCGACAAGTGGCCCGACCGGATCGAGCCGCTCGGCCAGGCCGGCGCCACCCTCTGCCGATCCGCCGCCGAGGCCCTGGGGCTGAACCCCGGCACCCCCGTGGCCCAGGGGGGCATCGACGCCTACCTCGGCATGATCGGCATGGGGGCGACCGCCGCCGGCGACGTGGCCGTGATCGTCGGGTCGAGCACCTGCCACCTCGCCCAGTCCTCCGGCGGCGTCTTCGGCTCCGGGGCCGCCGGCTGCTATCCCGACGCCACCGTCGAGGGGCTCTACACCCTCGAAGCCGGCCAGACCGCCACCGGCTCGATCCTCGACTGGTACCGCCGCCACTTCGCCGCGGCGCAGCAGGCCGAGGCCGAGGACCGGGGCGTCAACGTCTACGCCGTCCTCGATGAGCTGGCCGACGCCGTCCCCCCAGGGGCCGAGGGGCTCGTCGTGCGCGACGACTGGCAAGGCAACCGCTCCCCCTACAAGGATCCGGCCGCCCGGGGGGCCATCGTCGGCCTCTCGCTCGCCCACGGGCCCGGCCACCTCTTCCGGGCGCTCTACGAGGCCACCGCCTGCGGCACCCGCCACATCCTCGAAGACGCCGCGGCCCACGGGCTCGACGTCGGCCGGATCATCGTCGGCGGCGGCGGCGCCAAGTCCCGGCTCTGGATGCAGATCCACGCCGACGTCCTCAACCGGCCGATCCACCTCCCCCGCGAGACCGAGTCCTGCGCCCTCGGCTCGGCCATGACCGCCGCCGTCGCCGCCGGTCTCTTCGCCGACCTCGACGCCGCCGCCCGCGACATGGTCATCCTCGACCGCGTCGTCGAGCCCGACCGGCGGAACGCCCCGGTTTACGACGAGCTGTTCGCCCGTTACGCCCGCCTTTACGTCGCCTTACGCGACAGCCGCGTCGTCCCCTCGGCCGACTGATCGCGGAGCCGTCCGCGAAACGCGACCGAAAAATTTCGGGGAAACCGCTTGAATCCCCGACAGCTGTCATTACGATGAAACCAGAACGAAAAAACCCGAGATCAACCCAGGCGAGGGTATCGATCCGATGGCCAGGCCGTCGAAGGAGCTGACCGAGCGGGAGTTGCAAGTGATGCACGCCTTCTGGGCCCTCGGCGAGGCCGGGGTGGCCGAGGCCCGCGACGACTTGATCCGCAAGGGGCAGGGGACCCCCGCCTACACGACGGTCGCGACCCTCGTCCGGATCCTGGCCGAGAAGGGGTTCCTGCGCCAGGTCAACCAGGATCGGCCCTTCCGCTATCAGCCGGCCCGGACGTATGAGGAGGTGTCACGCCGCCTGCTCGACCAGGTGGTGGAGCACGTCTTCAAAGGGTCTCGCGAGCAACTCCTGCTGCGACTGGTCGAGCGCCGCTCCCTCTCGGCCCGCGAGCGGGCCGTCCTCGAACGGTTCCTCAACGCGGAGGCCGAGGAATGATCGACTCCTGGACCTGGCCGCTCTCCTGGATCGTCCGGGGCATGGCCCTGGCGGTGGCGTCGGGGGCCTGCTACCTGGTCGTGCGTCGGGCCGGGCCGATCGTCGGCGTCACGGCGTCGGCCACCGGCCTCGTCCTCCTGGCCCTGCTCCCGTTCCTGCTCCTCGTCCCCGGGCCGCGCTGGGCCCTGCCGATCGGATCGAGCCTGGCCGGGCTCGGCTCCTTCGATGAGCTCGACGCCCCCCCTCCGCCGCCGATTCCCCTCCAAATCGAGGACGTTACCCTGACGCAGGGACCGCGTCCGGCCGTCCCGGACGACCCCACGCCCGGTCCCCCCGCGAGGGGCACCGCTCCTCCCGATCGCGAACCGACGGCCGACGTGCTTCCCGCCCCGTTCCCGGCGCTCGACTCGCCGATGAGCCTGACGTGGTCGTGGCGGTCGGCGGTGGCCGTCGCCCTGGCGTCCCTGGTGGCGATCAGCATGGCGAGGCTCGGGTTCGGGGTCGGCGCGGTCGCCCGGCTCCGATCGCGGGGGGAGCCGATCCACGACCAATCGCTCGGCGATCTCCTCGATCTCCTCCGGGCCGAGCTGTCCGTCAGACGCCCGGTCGAACTCCGCGAGAGCCCAGGGCTGGGCACTCCCGCGACGATCGGCTGGCGGAGGCCGGTCGTGCTCCTGCCCGACGACTGGCGATCGTGGGACGCCGCCGAGGTGCGGGCCGTCCTCGCCCATGAGCTCTCGCACATCCATCGGGCCGATTTCGCGGTGAGTTTCCTCGCCCAGCTCGGCGTGGCGCTCCACCCGTACAATCCGCTCGCCTACTGGCTGGCCGGGCGGCTCCGGCTCGACCAGGAACTCGCCGCCGACGCCACCGCCGCCCGGCTCTCCGGCGGCCGTCGCGCGTACCTGACCTGCCTCGCCCGGCTCGCCCTGCGACGCGACGACCGCGCGTCGGGCTGGCCCGTCCGTGCCTTCCTCCCGGTCCGAGGGACCCTTGTCAGGAGAATCGAAATGCTGCGCTCCGAGCAATCGCCCGACCGCGACGCCCCCTCCCGGGCCTCCCGCGGGTTGACCGTCGCCTCGATGTCCGCCCTGGCCTTGCTCTGCGTCGGCCTCCGGGCCCCCAATCCCGCCGAGGCCCGACCGCAAGACAACCCCGCCGCCGAGGCCGCCCCGCTCGGCGACGACGGCTTCGACCTCTCCCCCGTCCCGAGCGACGCCGCCTTCGTCGCGGCGATCCGCCCGGCCCGGCTCGCCGGCCAGCCCGAGATCCAGGCATTGATCGACGAGTTCGACCCGATGGGCAAGTTCTTCGGCGGCATCGACCTGCCCGTCTCCGGTTTGCAGCAAGTGACCGTCGTCGAGATGCGTCGCCTGGAGGAACCCCCTGCTCGGGGAAACCTGCCGATCGCCCCCGACCTGATCATCGTCCGCACCGTCGAGCCCGCCGGCGAGGAGCTGATCGGCAGCATCGTGAATGAGGCCGAGACCGTCTCCTACCTGGGCGTCACCTACCAGAAGGCCCGGAGGACGCCGCTGTCGGTCTTTCGGTTCAATGATCAGACGATGGTCATTTCGCGGAGTGAGCAGACCATCCGGTATCTGATCGCCAACCGCAATCGGCCGAAAGGCTCTCCCCTCTGGTTCGAGGCGGCCGAGCCGGTCAACGCCGGCCAGCTCCTCGTCGCCTTCGAGACCCCCTGGCTGACTCAACTGGTCGGCCCTCGGGCCCCCCGAGGGGCCGTACCCTTCGAGCCGATCGCCCTGATCGGCCCGATGCTCGACCGCGCCTCGGCCTATGCCATCAGCCTGGATCTGCTCGACGGCGTCTCGATCGCCGGCATCGCCCTCTGCGGCGACGAAGAAGGCGCGACGCAGGTCGCCGAGACCGCGATCGCCCTGAAGGTGTTCGGGCGCAACGTGCTGGAACGGTTCCGGACCATGGCGACCGAGCCGAATCCCGAGGCCCAGTCGTTCCTCGCGATCCTCGACGAGGTCGACACGCTGTTCGACGCCACCGCGATCACCGCCGACGGTTCCACCGTCCGACTCCAGGCCGAGACCGACCAGGACCTGGCCGCGCTGCTGCAACTGGCCGAGGAGCCGATCAACGCCGCCCGGATCGCCGGCCGGCGGACGCAATCGACGAACAACCTCAAGCAGATTGCCCTGGCCCTGCACAACTATCACGACACCTTCGGCAGGTTCCCCCCGCCGGTGCTCTACGCCGAGGACGGCACCCCGTATAGCTGGCGGGTCGCTTTGCTCCCCTACCTGGAACAGGCCCCGCTCTATAATGAGTACCGCATGAACGAACCCTGGGACGGCCCGAACAACCGGAAGCTGCTCGAACAGATGCCCCAGGTCTTCCGCGTCCCCGGCTCCGACAGCGACCCGACCCACGCCGACTACTTCGCCCTCGTCGGCCCGACGACCCTGATGGGGATGCCCGGCAAGGGGACCGGCATGGCCGAGATCACCGACGGCAGCTCGAACACCCTCGCCATCGTCGAAACGAAGCGCCCCATCCCCTGGACCCAGCCCGAAGACATCCCCGTCAACGATCCCATCGACCCGGACACGGTGATCGTCCCCGAGTTCGGCGGCTTCTGGCCCAATGGCTTCCAGGCCGCCTTCGGCGACGGATCGGTCCGGTTCCTGTCCCATGCCATCGATCGGGACCTCCTCCGGGGCCTCATCACCCGGAACGGGGGCGAGGTGATCCGCGCCGAGATCGACTGACCGGGCGGGGAGCCCGATCGACCTCGGCCGCCGCGACTCCCTCCCGGATCGCTCCCCCCAGGCCGTCGTGATCGATCACACACGATCGATCCCGACGGCCTTCGATTGGTCTCAGGAGGCATCCGCTTCCCTTGAATCTTCCTGGGCCGTCTCCGCCTCGGGCAGGTTGTAGGGCGGGGTGTTCAGGACCTCCTCGATCCGTCGGATCACCTCCGGGCTCGATTCCCGGTGCGGGTCGAGCAGGACCTCGGCCTCGGCATGGATCGCCCGGTTGGTCCGCTCGCGCAGCTCGGCGACCTCGATCGCGATGAACTCGTCGAAGCTCTCCGAGAATTCCGCGTGGAAGCCGGGGAAGGACGTCTGGTTCGGGTCTCGCAGGGCGATCAGCTCCTTGAAGCGGTCGACCTCGGTGCGGAGGTCCAACCCCGTCTCGGCTTCCCAGCGTCGGACGGTCTCCCGGAGGTGGTCGAGTTCCTCCTCCGGCTCGAGGTCCGTCATGAACCGGGGCGCCTCCCCCTCGGCCTCACCCTTCGCGTGCGGCTCGATCTGGTCGAGGATCTCCAGCAGCCCCTCGTTGTACTCGTACTGGAGCGGCGTGTAGCGGGCCGATTGCTCGTTGATGATCGAGCTGATCTTCTGCATCAGTCCCTGATAGAGCCGCTGGTCCTCCTGGCTCAGCGGCGGGCCTTCCGGGGCGGTCTCCTGCCGATCCGCCGAACCGCCGCACCCGGTCGCCAGGCCGAACAGGACGACCCACGAGACCGCGTTCCGCGCAAACGTGTGCATGTTCATGGGCGAAAGACCACGTGGAATCCTCGGGGGGGCAGAGGGGTCCGGCAGGCGACATGGGGGGACGCCCCCGGGTCGCGGGCGTCCCCCCCTTTTTTTCCCGAATCGAATGACGATGGCCGGATCAGAAGGCGTCCGCCGAGATCACCTCGCCGCCCTTCCGGGTGCTCAGCGCCCGGTAGACGTCGCGGTTCACCGTCTCCTTCACGGCCGTCACCCGGCCGTCGGCGAACAAAAAGTTGACGATCCCCGCGTGCTCGCTCCGGAAGCCGAAGCACGGGACCCAGTTGCCGCTGTTGTTCAGGCGGCCGTTGCCGTCGCCGTAGCCGACGTTCTCGAAGATCGTGATCTTCCAGTTGATCGGCACCGACGTGAACGCATAATTCCCGTTCGGGTTCGGCCACGAGAACCAGTTGCACGACTCATACAGCGACTCGCCGATGGCGAAGGTGTTGCTCGTGCCGTCGGTGATGTCGCGGATGCCCCAGGTCCCCCCTTGCCGGCAGACGATCCCGGTGCAGGTCCTGCCGTTGCCGAAGGCGTTGTTGCGCACATTCGGCAGGCTCTGGAACGGCCAGGGGCTGGTGTCGTTCGTCGGGCCGGTCGTGTTGTCGCCCGCATTGACGAAGTAATTCAGCTTCGGGCCCAGCGGGGCCTGGCCGTTCGCCCCGGTGGGGCCGACGCCGCTATCCCACCGGCTGAACGAGCTCTGGTCCGGCGAGGGGTCCGACGGGCATTTGTAGACGTTGATCTGGGTCGTCAGGGCCGTCAGGTTGATCGCCCCGTTGTCCGGACCCCTCGCGAACGGCACCTCGAAGTTGATCGCGGCGTAGATGGTGTTCTGCTCGATGTAGGGGAGGATCATTTGGAAGAAGCTGGCGCGGAACGTGTTGTCCGCGAGCGTATTGTTCCCGGGCAAGGCCCAGAGCAACGTCGGGAACGATCCAATCGTGTCGTGGTAATTGTGCATCGCGATGCCGAGCTGCTTCAGGTTGTTCGTGCACTGGGCGCGTCGGGCGGCCTCCCGGGCGCTCTGCACCGCCGGCAGCAGCAGGGCGATCAGGACGCCGATGATCGCGATGACCACCAGCAGCTCGATCAGGGTAAAGCCGGTCGGGCGGGGACGCCTCGCTCGCCCCGAGACCGACTGAGGGAATCCTCGCATTCCGTCCTCCTTCTCCCGAGCGTCCCGCTCACGAGCCGACACGGCCCGATCGGGGAGGCCCTCGATGGTTCGAATCGCCGAGAGGATCTGGAGCGTCTCAGGCCCCGGCGCGCTGCGTGATGACCCACTGACCCCAAGCCGGAGCTTCGCTTATCATGTGATGGGGTGAGACGCAGAACAAGCAGAAACCAGGCTTTTTTTGAACCTCGGTCACGGAGCGCAGCGTGGACGAAGCTCGGGATCAGTCGGGGCGATCGCCCCGCGGAGGGCCCCTGATCGCCGCCGTCGCGGTTGCCCTGGCCCTCCTCTCGTGGGGCTCCTGGGCCTGGTGGGACGGCCGCCCCGGACGCCACCTCGACCGGGCGGCCCGGCTCGTCGAGCAGGGGCGCCCCGCCTCGGCCCGGCCCTGGCTCGACCTCCCCGAGCAGACCCCCCGCACGGCGGACCGGGCCCGCCTGCTCCGCGCTCAAATCGCCCTCGAACTCGGGAGCCCGTCGGCCGCCGTCGCCCCGCTCGAACAGATCGACCCCGACGGCCCCCTCGCGGCCGAGGCGGCCTTCTGGAAGGGCAAGGCCCTGCTGGCCGAGGGGAATCTGCCGTTCGCCCTGGCCTGGTTCGCCCGGTCGCTCCAGGAGCGCCCCGACGACCCCGATTGCCTCCGGGCCATGGCCGTCGCCGCCTACGACCTGGGCGACCTGGAGACGGTCCTGCGATCGCTCCGCGCCCTGACCCGCGTCCGGCCCGACGACCATGCCGCCTGGCGGACCCTCGGCCTCGTCCGGCTCCAGATGCCCGACTCCGGCGACCGGATCATGGAGGAGGTGGCCGACGCCTATCGGACCAGCCTGACCTTGTATCCGCATCAGCCCCAGGCACGCCTGGAGCTGGCCGACGTGCTCCTGCGCCAGGGGCACTTGCACGAGGCCCGGGAACAGCTCGACGCCTGCCGCGGCCGGGTCCCCGAGGAGCAGCACCTGAGCCTCCTCGCCCGCGTCTCCTGGGAACTCGGGGACCGCGACCAGACCCTCGCCCTGCTCGACCAGGCCCGGGAGCAAGGCCTCGAACACCCCGACCTGTCCGCGATCCGCGGCCTCATCGCCCAGGCCGAAGGACGCCTCGACGCCGCCGCCGCCTGGTTCGACCGCGCGGTCGAGCAGGATCCGTTCACCTCCCGACGCTACCACCAGCGCGCCGCCTTGCTCCGCATCCTCGGCCGGGACGAACAGGCGGCCGCCGATGCCCGTCGGGCCGAGGAGTTGAGGCAGGCCGTCGAGCGGATGTCCGCCCTGAACGCCGAGGCCGCCGCCCGGCCGACCGACCCGGCCGTCCGGTGCCGGCTCGGCCGGCTCTCCGAGCGGCTCGGGAGGGTGGAACTCGCCGCCTCCTGGTATCGCGCGGCCTTGGCCTGCGACCCGGGGCACCGGGAGGCGGCCGACGCCCTCGCCGATCTCGGCGGCAGGGTCCCGGCCCCCCCGGGTCATTGAGGTGACCGCGCGGTCAATCGGTCAAGGTCAGGTCGTGCGTGTTCCGCCCTTCCTCGACCGTCAGGTTCAGGTCGGTGGTGCTCGTGGAGGAATACTTCGCCGGCACCAGGTACTTCGGCGGGGCGATGGGCAGGTTCCCCTGCGCATCGGGGATGGGCATGCTCCCCCCCTCGATGCTCGGGTCCATCTCCATCGATTGCACCAGGACGAGATGGTTGCCCAGCACGGCCCCATCGCCTTGCTCGAAGGTGGTCAGCTCATACGAGCCGTCCGGGCCGATCTCCCCGGTCGCCGACTGGCCGGTCTCCGAGCCCGTCGGCACGAACGTGACGATCCCCTTCGTCACCGGCTCGCCGTTGTAGGTGACCGTGCCCGACACCCGGCCGAGCCTCGGCTTGTTCGGGTCGCCCCCGCAGCCTGTCGCCGGCGCGAGCAACGCGACCAGGACCAGACCACGCGCCATCGATCGCCGTTGGGGAGAGAACGCGGTTCGGAACACGGGGGCCTCCTCGACGCATTGCGTCCCGGGCTGATTCAGGATCGACCGGTCGAAACCAAGTGACGAGAGACGCTCCGTTGAACCGGACCGGGCCGCCCGTGTCAAGCGGCCGGTCTCCTCCGGGCCTGGCCGGGCCCGCGCCCGATCCCCCTCGATCGCTCGTCATCCCTCCCCGCCCTCGACCGGCAAGTCGAGCCGAGGCCCCCACTCGTTCCACGACCCGTCGTAGATGGCCAGGTCCTCGAACCCGAGCCGATGCAACTGGAAGGCGATGACCGTCGCGGCCACCCCGCCGTTGCAGTAGCTGACGATCGGCCGGCCGGGATCGAGCGAGACCGACCGATCCTCCAGCCGTCCCCGCACGGCGTCCGGGTCGAGGAACCCGCCCCCCTCGGCGAAGAACAGCTCCCTCGGCAGGTTGATGGCGCCGGGGACGTGGCCCCCGCGAGGCCCCCGACGCTTCGCCCCGGTGAACTGCCCGGCGTCGCGGGCATCGAGGATCTGCGCATCGGTCCCCAGCATCGCCAGCAACTCGGCCGCCGTCACCCACATCCGCTCCCGAGGCCTCGGGGTGAAGGTCACCCCTTGCGGCGTCTCCGGGTCGGGAGCCGGGCCCGACTCGACCGGCCTGCCTTCCTCGGTCCAGCGGTTCATCCCGCCGTCGAGCACGCTGACCGCCTCGTGCCCGTAGGATCGCAGGGCCCACCAGAGCCGGGTGGCGAACTGCCCCCCCATGTGATCGACGGCCACCACGTGCGACTCGTCGCCGACCCCGCGCCGCTCCATCGCCCTCGCGAAGCGATCGGGCCGCGCCAGCTGCGCGGGGACCGGGTCGTCCGAGTCGATGATGTCCGCCGTCCAGTCCACGAATCGGGCGCCCGGGATGTGCCCGGCCTCGAATTCCTCGGGGGCGCCCCGGTAGGCCGCCTCCTCGACCCCCGGCCCGACCGGGCGGGTGCTGACATACCCCCTGATGTCGAGCACGCGGAGGTTCGGGTGGTCCAGGTGGTCGGCCAGCCAATCGGTCGACACAATCGGCTCGTGCGTCGGCATGAACGGGCCCCTTGCTTGCCTCGGTTGCGGTTCAGTCTCTCGATCCGACGGGATGGAACGACTAGGATAGTGTCCGATCGCCGGATGACCAACCCGATGGCCCCGATCGCTGCCCCCCGGGCCCCTCCGGCAGGCATGCCGCCGCGATCGCCCCCGCCCGCGAGACGAGACGGCGGTCCGAATCCCCCCGGGTCGGCCTCGCGCGCCGGTTCTTCGCGTCCCGATCCCCCCCAACGAGGCGACCTTCCGCATGAGAGCCGCTGTCTTCGATCGTTTCGGCGAGCCCGCCGAGGTGGTGCGGATTCAAGACGTCCCCACGCCCGAGCCCGGCCCGAATCGGGTCCGGGTCCGGATGATCGCCAGCCCGGTCAACCCGTCCGACCTGCTCTTCACCCGGGGCCGCTACTCGATCCGCCCGACCTTGCCCGCCTCCCCCGGCTTCGAGGGGGTCGGGGTCGTCGACGCCGCCGGGCCGGGCCTGATCGGCAAGGCGTTGGTCGGCCGCCGGGTCGCGGTGATCAACGGCGAGGGGGGCAACTGGGCCGATTTCGCCGTCGTCCCCGCCTTCCAGGCGATCCCCGTGCCCGGCTCCCTGGCCGACGAGCAGGTCGCCTCCTTCTTCGTCAACCCGGCCACCGTGCTGGCGATGGTCCGCCACGAGCTGGGCGTGCCCCGAGGCGAGTGGCTCCTGCAATCGGCGGCCAACTCCGAGCTGGGCAAGATGATCGTCCGCCTCGGCCGGCACGACGGCTTCAAGACGATCAACGTCGTCCGACGCCCCGAGGCCGCCGACGAGCTGCACGAGCTGGGCGCCGACGCCGTGATCGTCACCGCCGACGGCCCGATCCCCGACCAGGTGCGCCGGGTCGTCGGGCCCGAGGGGGTCCGCTTCGCCGTCGACCCGGTCGGCGGCGACATCGGCACCGGGGTCTTCGAGTCGCTGGCCCCCTCCGGCACCCTCCTGGCCTACGGCTCCCTGACCGGCGAGCCGATCCGGATCGACACCCGGCTGATGATCTCCGGCGGCCGGGTCCTCCGGGGGTTCTGGCTCGGCCACTTCATGCGGTCGCGCAGCAAGGTCGCCGCCGTCCCCCTCTTCGCCCAGGTCGGCCGACTGATCCGGCAAGGGGTCCTCTCCACCTCGGTCGGCCCCAGCTTCCCCCTCGACCGGCTTCCCGAGGCCGTCCGGGCGGCGGAGGAGCCGGGCAAACCCGGGAAGGTCCTCCTGCGGCTCCGGGCTTCGGACGCAGCCTCTTGAGGCTCATCGGGTTGTTTTCATTTTTTTTGTCGCCGAAGGGGCCTCCTGCCGGTAGAATTCACCATCAACGCAGTTGCATGCCGACGCGAACGCGTTCCTCGCAACGGTGCCCGGTCGACGACTCCTTGGCTCTTGCCCGCGCCTCCCCCACCGAATCGATGCCTCAATCGGTCCTCGGTGATGTCCCGGAACCCGTTTCCGGGGGCAGGGTCGCTTGCCTTCTCGTCCCGGACAGCCTAAATTGCGATCGTGGTCGGCATGCTCCCGGTCGACGATCGCATCCCCCGCCCGGGGGATGCCTCGGCGATCTTTTCGCATTGATCCGCGCCTCACGCACTGACTGAATGGCAAGCCCCGGCAGGACTTGACGCCTTGCAATCGTGGGGGCCGGACCATCCGGCCTCCGCACCGTTGCCTTGCGATCGCTCTCAACCGGCCGGGCGGGGAATTGAAGCACGATGGCAGTTTCGCAGACTTCGGGGACCCAGGACTGGCGCGCAATCGCTCAACTCAGCTCGGGGGGCGAACGCCTCCTCTGCGTCGGCGAAAGCTCCTCTCAGGTGCGCGCCGCCTATGTCGGCGCCTGGGGAGAAGTGATTCGCGACGAGGACCGGCCGACCGTTCAGTCCATCTCCCTCCAGAAGTGGGCCGGCCAGGTCTGGGCCGGGCAGTGGGAGCATCAGCAGTCGCTGGAAGTCCCCGCCTCCCCCCGCAAGGACAAGGGCGAGGCCCAATCCCTCTCCAACGGCAACGGGACCGAACTCGACGCCGAGCTTGACCCCATCGCCGACGTCGACGCCGACGCCCAGGACGACGCCGACATCGACACCGATACCGATACCGACGAGATCAACGAGTCCTGACCCGCTTGCGTTCCGACCGCCTCGTCGTTGCGGGGCGGAGGATCGTGCGATCGGTGCTCCCCCCTCGGGACCGAGGACCGTTGAGTTCCGGCGGTCGCTCGCGTTGCCGTTCTCGTACTCCCGATCCATCCCTCCCCGGCGCCGTCGCCGGGGAGTCGATTCGAGACCGGCCAGGCCGCCGGTCCCGTGCAGCCAGGCCGAGTCGAGCCGAACCGGCAACACAACAGGTTCACCGACGATCGAGCGTCCGCCGATTAAAGGGTCTGCAGCGGATCAAGCTCGCGACGGCTTGCCCAGACCGTCACGTCTGAGAAGCATTTGCCGAGCCGATCGGCCAGCATCTCGACCGCCGGGCGCTCGGTCGCGTGGTGCCCGGCCACGATCAGGCCGATCCCCTTCGCCTCGGCCTCCAACGCCCGGTGGAACCGCGCCTCTCCGGTCAGGAACACATCGGCCCCCGACCGCGCCGCATCTCCCACAAAATCGTCTGCCCCACCGCAGGCCACCGCCACCCGCTCGACCCGCCGATCCGGTCTCCCCACGAACTGCAATCCCGAGGCGGCAAGACGTTCCCGCACCCGATTCGCGAAATCCGCCAGCGTCATCGGCGCGGCCAGGCGACCGACCCGGCCGACTCCCGCCGTGTCGTCTCTGACGATCGTCGGATAAACATCAATGGCCGGTTCCTCGTAGCCGTGGGCCTGTCGAATTGCCGAGAGCACTGCGGCCAATCGGGCCTTCGGGCAGACGAGCTCGATCCGCTGTTCCCGGGCCACCTCGCGGTGTCCCGATTCCCCCACCGTCGGGTTCGTCCCCTCCAGGCCGAAGAACGTGCCGACCCCCTCGGTCGAGAACGAGCATTCGACGTAATCGCCGATTCTGCCCGCCCCCGCCCGGAAGGCCGCCGAGAGCACGGCCTCGCGGTCCTCGTCCGGGGTGAACACGACGACCTTGGTCGCCTCCAGCTCGGCCCCCGGTTTCAAGGGCCTCACGTCCACCAGGCCGAGTGTCTCGCACAAAAAATCGTTGATCCCTCCGGACGTGTTATCGAACGCCGTGTGCGGGCTGTAGACCGACACCCCCGCCCTCGCCAGGGACCAGAGGAACCCGTCCGCCTGGTCGCTCCGCAGCCGTTGCACCGGCTTGAACCAGACCGGGTGATGGCTCACGATCAGGTCCGCCCCCTCGTCGATCGCCTCCGAGGCGCTCGTCGGCGTCACGGTCAAGCAGGTCATCACCTTCTCGACCGTCTCGCCCGGGTCGCCGAGCAGGAGCCCGACATTGTCCCAGTCTTCCGCCAGGCGCAGCGGGGCGAAATCTTCCATCCAGGCGGCCAGGTCGGCGACGGTGGTCATCGGGCATCCTCCGATCGGAGCCAGGCGTTCAGGTCGGTCATCAGGCGATGCGTGACGGGTCCGGGGGCCTCGTATCGGCCGCCTTCCGTCGATCCGGCCATCCCTTCCGGGTCGAACCGGGCCACGGGCATGATCCCGCGCCCGGCGTTGGTGAGGAAGCACTCGTCGGCCTCGATCATCCGGGCGAGCGTCATCCGATCCTCCTCGATCGTCGTCAATCCCAGCGCACTCGCCCGATCCATCACCACCCCCCTCATGATCCCCGGCAGGAACGGGGCCGCGCCTCCCGACGCTCGGTCAACCCGGGGCGTGACGATCTCCCCCTTCCGCACGAGGAAGAGATTGCTCCGGCTCCCCTCCAGGATCGCCCCCGATTCGTCTCGGCTCAGGTTCTCGTCGAACCCGAGCCGCCTGCCCTCCTCGAAGGCGAGCCGCCTCGACCAGTAATTCAACGTCTTCGCCTGCATCAGTCGATCATCCCCGGCGACCGTCCACCGCGCACAGACCGCCGCCCCCGACTCCGGAATCGCCGGCGGGAGCGGCCGCGTCCTCATCCAGAGGGTCCCCGGCCTGCCGTCGTCGAACCCCCCCGAGAGCACGATCCGCAGCGAGCAATCCCCGACGATTCCCTCGGCCTCCCGCAACGCATCCACCGCCCCCTGATCGGGCAGCGCATGCGGGTCCATCGGCACGCCGAGCGCCTCGGCCCACCCCGTCAATCTGGCCAGATGCCGACCGAGCAACGTTGCCCGCCCCTCCCAGGTCCGCAACGTCTCGAACAGGCCGATCCCGTGCTCGAACGTCCGGTCCAGCACGCTGACCGTCAGCGCCTCGTCGGGGACGACCTCCCCCCGGACCCAGATCATCCCCGGCCCTCCAGTACATCCCGCATGGCTCGCCCTTTGTGCAACGTCTCCTCATATTCGAGTTGCGGGTCGCTGTCGGCCACGATCCCGCCGCCGACCTGATAGCTCACCCGGTCCCCTTCCACCAGCATCGTCCTGATCGCAATATTGAACGCCGATCGGCCGCCGAGGCTGTAATACCCGATCGCCCCCGTATACAGACTCCTCCGGGTCGGCTCCAACTCGTCGATGATCTCCATCGCCCGGATCTTCGGCGCCCCGGTGATCGACCCCCCCGGGAAGACGGCCCGGACCACGTCGATCGGCCCCACCCCCGCGCGCAATCGCCCCTCGATCGTCGCCACCTGGTGATGCACGGTCGCGTAACTCTCGATCGACGACGCCTCCGTCACCCGGACCGATCCATACGAGCAGACCCTCCCCAGGTCGTTCCGCTCCAGGTCCACAATCATCGCCAGCTCCGCGCGGTCCTTCGCGCTGGCGATCAACTCGGCCCGCTGCCTCTCGTCTTCCGGAGCTGAGGCCCCCCGCGGTCGCGTCCCCTTGATCGGCCGGGTCACGATCCGATCCCCCGTCGTCTCGTAAAACAGCTCGGGGCTGGAGCTGATCACCGCCCGATCGTCATCGAGCCTCAGGAACGCGGAGTAGGGGGCCGGGCTCCGCCCCCGCAGCCGACGGTGCAGATCGAGCGGCACCGGCTCCCCCTTCACCTCGAATCGCTGGGCGATGTTCGCCTGGAAAATGTCCCCCGCGTGGATGTACTCGACCGCCCGGCCGACCGCCCTTCGATAGCCCTCCGCCGAAAAATTGCTGACCGGCGGTGCCTCGAACCGCGACCTCGGCAACTCGCCGGGATCTTCGTGCAACTCCTCCCACCATCGCCTCGCCTTTTCCTCGACCCGCTCGACCGGCTCGCCGAGGAGGTTCACCACCCACAGGATCGCCGAGTCCGACCGGTGATCGACCGCCACAAACGTGTCATACAACCGAAAGGACGCGATCGGCATCCGGCTGTCGCGCGGGGCCTTGCGCGGCACGCGCTCGATCCAGGGGGCCAGGTCGTAGCCGAAGACGCCGATCAACCCCCCGAGGAACGGCGGCAGGTCTTCCTCCGGTTCCTCTCCCAGCTCCCCCGGCAACGGCCCGAGCAGCCCCAGTTCCTCGATCCAATCTCCCAGCCGGGCCAGCGGATCGCCCCGGCCGATCTCCCGGTCGTCCGCCGCGTCGATCTCGAACGTCCCCGCCGGATACGCCGCCAGGATGCTCCAGCGCCCCGCGTCTCCGAAGGCCGCGCCCCCTTCGAGCAGGGCCGCGCCCGGCATGCCGCCGATCCGCAGGTTCAGCCGATCGGCCGGAAGATCCAGGGGGATGCGCAACGCGGGTCCGATCGTCGGCGGCAGGGTCTCGGGCACGGTTCGGGGGTCCGTCACGGCACGTCGGGCGATCGGGCGAACGTCACGCCGGATCGGATCGCGGCGCGATCGGTTCGAAAACGCCCGCCGCCGCGATACAATCCCATCAGACCAAGAGCCGACCCCTGCGCCAATTCCGACCGATTCGAGACCCGAACCCATGATCCGCTCCCCGATCGGCATCCGCTTACTCCCCGACCCCGACCAGGCCGTCAAGGACCAGCTCCGCCAGGCCGCCCGCCTCGGGGCCAAAGGGATCGTCCTCGACGCCGCCGGCGACCTCAACCCCTCCCGACTCTCCGACACCGGCCGCCGCGACTTCCGCCACGCCCTGCGCACCGTCGAGGTGTCGCTCACCGCCCTGAGCCTCCCCACCCGGCGCCCGTTCGACACCGACGACCAGCTCGACGACCGCCTCGCGAAGGCCGATTCCGCCTTCACGCTGGCCTTCGACCTCGGCGCGAAGCTCGTCCTCGCCCGGGTCGGCGCCGTCCCCCCCGAGTCCGACCCGCCTCGCCGCGCCCTGTTCACCCACGCCCTGCACGAACTCGGCCGCCGCGCCGATCACCGCGGCGTCCGACTGGCGATCGAGACCGGGACCGAGTCCGGCGCCGACCTCCGCGCGTTTCTCGACACCCTCGGCCAGCCCGGCCTCGCCGCCAGCCTCGACCCCGGCTTCCTCCTCCGCATGGGGCACGACCCGATCGAGGCCGCCCGTGCCCTCGGCCCGCTCGTCGCCCACGCCTACGCCCGAGACGCCTCCTCCGCCTCCGACCTCGGCCCGTCCTCCGCCTTCTCCCTCCACCCCCGAGGCTTCGGCTTCCCCTCCGGCGTCCTCGACTGGGAGGAATACCTCGGCTCGCTCGAAGAAATCGCCTACGACGGTTTCCTCACCATCTGGCCCGACCCCGAACGCCCCGTCGCCCCCCAGTTCCAGGCCCTCTCCGACCGCTTCGCCCGCTTCTGAACCACCCCCTCGCCGCGCAATTTTCCTCATCCCCTCGCCGAGCGGGATATGATTGCGCAGCCGTCCCTCTCATCTCCCTGTTGATCGATCCGTCCCCAGGAGCAGACCCATGGCCAAGGGCAACCACAGCCAGAAGAAGGAAACCAAGAAACCCAAGAAGGAACAGGCCAAGACCACCACCAAGGAGCCCAAGAAGTCCTGAGAATCGCCGGCCCTCCGGTTCCCACACTCCTTCCCCTCGCTCGACGCGGCTTGGCTGGGTTCTTCCCGGACCATTTCCGTTGAAACCTTCAAAACGTCCGAGCCATCCCGACCCTCGCCCCCTTTGGGGGAGCCGGTGGCCGCAAGGCCGGGTGAGGGGGAACTTTCGCCTCGGTTCTTCGGCGTTTTGCGTAGGGTGCTGTCGAGTCTTCGAAGACGCACCTCCGGCCTTCGGTCACCGATCGGTGCGTCTTCGAAGACTCGACAGCACCCTACGGGACTCCCCGCTCGCGGGGGAGAGGGTGGCCGCAGGCCGGGTGGGGGGGCCCTGCTCGGACGTCTTGCCGTTGCGATCCGGACTCAGACCGCCGCCCCCGTGTACAAGGGCTCGATCGGCGAGCCGGTCACCAGTCGGATCGGCCGCCCCAGCATGTCGATCACCTCGGCCTCTCCCGAGATGCCGAGCGCCCGGTAGATCGTCGCCGCCAGATCGGCCGGGGTGAACGCCATCGTGGCCGGATAGGCCCCGGATTTGTCCGACCGGCCGATCACCTGGCCGCCTTTCACACCCGCCCCGGCGAAGGCGGCCGAGAAGACCTGCGGCCAGTGGTCGCGGCCGATCATCGTCTGACCCGGCAGGAACGACAGCTTCGGCGTCCGGCCGAACTCGCCGGCCAGGACCACCAGGGTGTCATCCAGCAAGCCCCTCGCCTGCAAGTCATCCAGCAGGGCCGAGACCCCCTGGTCAGTCGGCGGCAAGAGATCCTCGCGCAAGCGCCGGAAGATGTCCGCGTGCGAGTCCCACGTCTGCACCCGGCCCAGGTTCACCTGGACGATCGGGATCTCCGCCTCGATCAACCGCCGCGCCAGCAGGAGGGACTGCCCGAACATGTGCCTGCCGTAGCGGTCGCGGAGCTGATCCGGCTCCTCGGTCAGGTCGAACGCCCGGCCCACCTGGCCGCTCTGGAGCATCGTATACGCCTGCTCCCGCTGCTTCGCGAACGATTCGGCCTCGGCCTTCGCCTGCCAGATCTCCGTCTCCCTCGCCAGCGACTCGGCCAACGCCCGCCGACCCCCCAGCCGCTCGACGCTGAAGCCGTCGGGGAGCGCCAGGTTCTCGACCTTGAAGTCGTCGCGGTTCGGATCCTGCGTCAACTGCCACGGGTCGAACTTCGGCCCGAGGAACCCCGCATGCTGCCCCGGCCAGGTGAGCGGCCCTTCCATCAGGTACGTCGGCAGCATCACCCCGCCCGGCAAGCCGTCGGCCCTCGGCCTCAGGTACGACATGGCCGAGGCATAGCACGGGTAATCCCCCCGCGAGGCCACCTTGTCGAAGAAGGCCCCCGGCTGCTCCTGGCCGGTCATCACCCAGTGGGTCGCGTTCAGGTGGTTATTATGCTTGTGGGACATCGTCCGGACGACGGCCAGCATGCCCGCCCGCTCGGCCAGCCCCGGCATGTGCTCGCCGAAGTGGATCCCCGGCACGCTCGTCGGGATCGTCCCGAACTCCCCCCGGATCTCGTCCGGGGCCTCGGGCTTCGGGTCGAACGTCTCGTGATGGCTCGCCCCGCCCGTCTGGAAGATGAGGATCACGCCCCGCGCCTTCCTCGACGACGACGGCGGTGCCGATCCCCCTTCATTCCCCTGCGCCCGAGCCGCCAGCAACCCGGAGAGCCCCAGCCCCACGAACCCCGAGAACCCCACCTGCAGGAATTCTCGCCGGACGACCCCGTACGGGTGCTGATGACCGAATCGCATGGCGATCTCCCCTCCGCGTGCACCTGCCCGCCGAACCAACCGATGTTTAACCGGAGTTGAGCGTAGCCCGGCCGACCGGCCCGGGCAAGGGGAATCGCCCGCCTTCGCCCGGGGATGGGCCGTCGAATTGAGGGCCTCGGCGGGGCGGCCGGCACGGCCTTCCCCGCCCCGCCGAGGCCCAACACGACGATGACCCGGCCCTCAGGCGCGGGCGAGGCGCCGCCGCCGGGACGCCGAGGCCAGGCCGGCCCCGACCAGGCCCAGGCCCATCAGCACCACGCTCCCCGGCTCCGGGATGACGCTCGAAGGCACCTCGCGGCCCTCCAGGAAGTACCGGGCGCCGGCGGACTGGGTGATCAGCACGTTGTCCGAGAGGCGGATCGAGAAGGTCAGGTCGATCCCCTGGTTCACGGGGCCACTGCCGTTCGACTTGATGGCGCCGGCGAGCTCGCTGGTCGCCCCGTACCGGCCCGAGCCGAAGACGAGCGCGTACCAGCCCGGTTGCAGCAGGGCCGAGACGCTCCCCTTGATATTGGCCGAGGTGCCCGGGGTCGGCAGCGTCAGCAGGGTCTGGGCGACGACGTCGGTGTCCAGGTCCGGCACGTCCAGGCCGCCCTCGATCGCGGCGATCACGCCGAAGATCTGGTCGTTCCCCCGGGCGACGGGCGTGGTGAAATGCCCGCCGATCGCCTCGGCGATCACCGCCCGATCGAGGAAGAATCGCACCCCGGACCAGAACTCCTGGTCCGTCTGCACCCCGCCGGCCGACCCGCCCGTGGGCGTCTCGCCCGTGAACGTGGTGGTGGCGCTCTCGTAGATCACCTCGGCCCGCGCGGCCGAGCCCATCAGCATCAGCGCCGCCACGGCGACGAGGCCCCAGGCCGTCTTCGGCCGGATCTGTCGAGACTGCATCAGGATCTCCTATCTTCAACGCTACGAATGGGAGGGACTCGATCGGGGCCGTCACCCCGCCGAGGTGCTCATCATGGGCCCTCCCAGCCACGATCGCAACGACTGCTTCATGAATTCGAACCCCCCGTTGCAATCCCGCATCACGCGGCCCCGGGGGGAGCGCCCATCCCCCGGCCGGGAAGACGGCTCCGACGCGGCCCTCGGCCCGATCCGAGGAGCAGATCCCTCCCTCCGGAGCCTCGTCGCGAGGGTCGTCGGGCCGGTCGCCCGCGCCCGAGCGGGTCCTTCCAGAGGGCTATTCGCACGGGGCAGGGCCGGCGACGGGAGGACCGGCCCGACCTGCCTCGCGACGCGAGGGGGATTCCGGCAATCGACCTCCCCGCCCGAAAATTGTGACTCGACGTGCCCAATCCTTCGATACTATGGTTGTGATTCGACTCGAATGCCCGCTGCGTCCCCTTCGACCCGTGGGCCGCCCGACCAGGTCTCCGCACCCCGAACGATTTGGAATCCCCACCACCGAAGTCCGACCTTCGAACCCGACGTATTGGACCCTCGCCGCGCACCCTCCCTCGAAGTGCACCATGACGCTCCCCCGACCGCGTGTCGAAACTCGCCCTGGCACTCCTGGCGCCCCCCCCGAGCCCCCGGTCCTGCCGAGGCCCCCTCTCCGCGCTCTCGGGGGAGCGGGTCGCAGGGTGTTCTCGCCCCCCGCCCCCCCTCGCGCCGGGGCCGACCCGACGCTCTCGCCCCCCGCCCCCCCTCGCGCCGGGGGCAAACCGGCGCTCTCGCCCCTCGCCCCCTCTGGGGGAGAGGGTGGCCGCAGGCCGGGTGAGGGGGCCTTCGTCCGGCTCTCAAGGCCCTGCGTCCCGCGTGAAGCCCCCTCTCCCCACCCGCGGGCAGTCGCTGACGGAGCGCCTGGCGAAACGAACCCGAACTCCCCCACGCAAGCCCAACCATCCCGATCGGTTCCTCCGGTCCTTCCCCACCCCGTCCGGCTCGCCGGCCGCGCACCGACCGCGCACCGGCCGCCCACCGCCCCCCGATCCACCCCCCCGACACCGTCCCTGACGAAACGAACCCATTGCCCGCCGGGCCGCGCCGGACGGCCGGGCGTGCCTTGTCCTCGGCTGGCACCGTTCCTGACGAAACGAACCCAATGCTCGCCCCCCGAGTCCGAACTCACGGCACGCGCATCTGACGGAACGAACCCATTGCGCAATCGAAGAGTCACGGGCAATCCGTTCTCTCTCAACGACTTCCGCCAATGCGATCGATTGCCGCCTCGGCGCTCCGGGCGCGCACCGATCGGCCTCGCCGCGAGCGCATCGGCGTCGCCGCCCCAGTCCCCGAACCGTCTTCTGCCACGAGCTTCAGTCTGACCGCCGGTCGCCAACGGCGCGGCCGCTCCACCGCCTGGAACCCCCTCGACCGTCCATGAGTATCGCCGAGCAACTCCCGAAGCAGTACGACCCCCAGGACGCCCAGGCTCGCTGGTACCCGTTCTGGGTCGATCGCGGCTACTTCCAGGCCGACCCCGGCCGCGATGCGCCCCCGTACACCATCGTCATCCCGCCGCCGAACGTCACCGGCGCCCTGCACCTCGGCCACGCCCTGAACAACACGCTCCAGGACGTCCTCATCCGCTGGCGTCGGATGCAAGGGTATGACACCCTCTGGATGCCCGGCACCGACCACGCCGGCATCGCCACCCAGGCCGTCGTCGAGAAGCGGCTCTTCACCGAGGAGCACAAGACCCGCCACGACATCGGCCGCGAGGCCCTCGTCTCCCGCATCTGGGCCTGGAAGCACGAGTACGAGGCCCGCATCCTGGGACAGCTCCGCCTGATGGGCTGCTCCTGCGACTGGTCGCGCACCCGGTTCACCCTGGATGACATCTGCGCCCGGGCCGTCCGCACCACCTTCTTCCGCCTCTTCCAGGAGGGGAAGATCTTCCGCGGCAAGCGCCTGGTCAACTGGGACACCCAGCTCCGCACCGCCGTCGCCGACGACGAGATCGAGTACAAGGAGACCGACGGGCACCTCTGGACCATCCGCTACCCCGTCACCGGCTCTGACTCCGAGTCTCTCCACGTCTCGACCACCCGGCCCGAGACGATGCTCGGCGACACCGCCGTCGCCGTCCACCCCGACGACGAGCGCTACAAGCACCTGATCGGCAAGACCGTCACCCTGCCGCTCCTGGGCCGCGAGATCCCGGTCATCGGCGACGCCATCCTCGTCGACCCGAAGTTCGGCACCGGCTGCGTCAAGGTCACCCCCGCCCACGACCCGAACGACTACCAGACCGGCCTCCGCAACCACCTCCCGCAGATCAACCTCCTGAACCCCGACGGCACCTACAACGAGAACGCCGGGCCCTACGCCGGCCTCGACCGCCGCGAGGTCCGCAAGCGCGTCGTCGCCGATCTCGAAGCCCAGGGCTTGCTCGTCAAGACCGAGCCGTACACCAACCGCGTCGGCTACTCCGACCGCTCGAAGACGCCGATCGAGCCGTATCTGTCCGATCAGTGGTTCGTCCGGATGGCCGACGACCCCGACGGCTCCCCCGGCTTCGCCCAGCAGGCGATGGACGCCGTCACCTCCGGCCGCCTCAAGATCCACCCCGAGCGCTACGCCAAGAGCTACCTCGACTGGCTCGGCGAGAAGCGCGACTGGTGCATCAGCCGGCAACTCTGGTGGGGCCACCGCATCCCCATCTGGCACTGCGCCACCTGCTCCGAGGCCGACCTGAAGCACGCCTTCGGCGATCGCCCCGACGTCTTCTGGAGCCCCGACGAATCCGGCTCCGGCTGGCTCGTCTGCTCCGAGACCGATCTGGCCCCCGACGCCCTCGGCCCCTCCCACACCCTGGAGCAGGACCCCGACGTCCTCGACACCTGGTTCAGCTCGGCCCTCTGGCCCCACTCGACCCTCGGCTGGCCGGAGCAGACCCCCGAGCTGGCGAAGTACTACCCGACCAGCGTCCTCTCGACCGCCCGGGACATTATTACCCTCTGGGTCGCCCGCATGGTCATCTTCGGCCAGTTCAACATGGGGGACGTTCCGTTCAAGGACGTCTACATCCATTCGGTGATCCAGGACGGCGACGGCAAGCGGATGTCGAAGTCGCTCGGCAACGGCGTCGACCCGGTCGACATCATCGAGACCTACGGGGCCGACGCCCTGCGGTTCACCCTCGCCTCCTCGGCGACGGAGACCCAGGACCTGCGGATGCCCGTCGAGCGCGTCACCGACGACCAGGGGCGCATCGCCACCCGAAAGGCCCCCGGCCAGCCGATCACCTTCATCCCCGCCGACGAGGCGAAGGACCTGCCGAAGGAGCAGCTCGTCAACACCTCGAAGAAGTTCGAGGAGGGGCGCACCTTCCCCAACAAGTTCTGGAACGCCGCCCGGTTCGCCCTGATGAACCTGGAAGGCTACACCCCCGGCCCCGTCCGGCCCGAAGAACTGGCGGTCGAGGACCGCTGGATCCTCAGCCTCCTGCGCCGGGCCGCCGCCGACGCCACGACCCAGCTCGACGCCTTCCGCTTCGCCGACCTGGCCAAGGGGCTCCGCGACTTCACCTGGAACGAGTTCTGCGACTGGTACGTCGAGTTCATCAAGGCCCGCCTCCGCGACGAAGGCACCCGGCCGGCCGCCCAGCGCGTCCTGGCGACGGTCCTCGACGGCCTCTGCCGATTGCTCCACCCGGTCATGCCCTTCGTCACCGAGTCGGTCTGGCAGGCCCTCGGCGGCGTGGCGAAGGCCCGCGGCCTGCCCGAGCCGGCCGAGGCGAGCGAGAGCGTCTGCATCGCGGCCTGGCCGTCGTATCCCGACTCCTGGGACGACCCCGAGGCCGAGTACGACATCGCCCAGTGGCAGGAGAAGGTCGCCGCCCTGCGGAACCTCCGCGCCGAGCGCGACGTGCCCAAGAACGCGAAGATCGAGCCGATCCTGGTCGCCCAGGGCCGCGCGGCCGAGGCCCTGGCGCGGGGTGCCTCGTATATTCAATCGCTCGTCGGGGCCGGGTCGGTCACGGTCGCCCCCTCGGCCGACCGCCCGGGCGAGAGTGCCGTCACCGTCCTGGCCGACGCCGAGATCATCCTCCCCCTGGCCGGCCTGATCGACCCGAAGGCCGAGCTGGCCAAGCTCTCGAAGGCGAAGGGGGACCTGGAGAAGCAGCTCGGCGGCATCCGGTCGAAGCTCCGCAACGCCTCGTTCGTCGAGCGGGCCCCGGCCGAGGTCGTCGAGCAGCAGCGCACCCGCCTGGCCGAGCTGGAGGCGCAGCACGCGGCGCTCGTCTCCCGGATGGCCGAGCTGGGGGGCGGGTCATGATCGCCTGCGGCTCCTCCGG
>NZ_JBFEFH010000037.1:0-53566 GCF_040717455.1 Tautonia sp. JC769 | reverse complement strand
CCCGGATGGTCGCGGGCCTTGCGAACGGGGTGCGGTTCGGCAACGATTCGGGAGGAGTCGGGAGCGAGCGACGCCCCGGGCCGATCCGCACCTCATCGATCGAGGCTCACCGATGAACCGAACCGAGTCTGCGTCGTCTCCCTCGTCCCGCCGGGGGTTCCTCCGGACCATCGGCCGGGCCGCGGCGGCGGGGGTGGCCGCGCCGATGATCGTCCCGGCCTCGGCACTGGGCAGGGGAGGGGCGGTCGCGCCGAGCGACCGGATCACCCTGGCGATGATCGGGACCGGGAACCAGGGGTTCAACGACCTCCGCAGCTTCCTCCGCGACGATCGCGTGCAGATCGTCGCCGTCTGCGACGTGAACCGCGAGAGCCTCGGCTACTGGGACGGCAAGCTCGGCGGCCGGGAGCCGGCGAAGCGCCTCGTCGAGGGGCATTACGCCGATCGGGCGGGCTCCGGGGCGTACAAAGGTTGCGACGCGGTCTTGGATTACCGGGAGGTCCTCGGCCGCGACGACATCGACGCCGTCGAGATCTGCACCCCGGACCACTGGCACGCGATCCCGGTCATCGAGGCCTGCAAGGCGAGGAAGGACATCTACTGCCAGAAGCCCCTGTCGCTGACCATCGCCGAGGGGCGGGCGATGAGCGACGCGGTGGCGAAGACGGGCGTCGTCTTCCAGACCGGCAGCCAGCAGCGCTCCGACCCGAAGTTCCGCAGGGCCTGTGAGTTGGTCCGCAACGGCCGGATCGGCGCCTTGAAGCGCGTGCTCGTGGGGCTCCCCGGCGGTCGGCCGAACCTGGCCGGCGAGCACGGCGAGGACAAGGAGATTTGCCCCGTCCCCGAGGGGTTCGACTACGATTTCTGGCTCGGCCCGGCCCCCGAGGCTCCTTACGCCCCGGCCCGCTGCCACGTCAACTACCGATGGCTCCTCGACTATTCCGGCGGCCAGATCACCGACTGGGGCGGCCATCACCCCGACTGCGCCCAGTGGGGCATGGGGACCGACGACACCGGCCCGATCGAGCTGCGCAATGTCCGAGGGTCGTTCGACCCGCCCGACCCGCTCTGGGACACCGCCACCGCCTTCGGCTTCGAGGCGGTCTATGAGAACGGCGTCGTCATGTCCATCTCCGACGAGCACCGGATGGGCGTGACCTTCGAGGGGACCGAAGGTTCGATCTACGCCAACCGCGGGCAGATCGACGCCGACCCGAAAGCTTTGCTCGACGCGGAACTCGGGCCCGACGCGATCCGCCTCTACGCCAGCGACGACCACTTCCGCAACTTCATCGACTGCGTGATCAGCCGGGGAGAAACCGCCGCGCCGGTCGAGGTCGCGCACCGATCGATCACCATCTGCCACCTGGGCAACATCGCCCTGCGGCTCGGCCGCGACCGGCTGCGATGGGACCCGAAGGCCGAGCAGATCCTCGGCGACGACGAGGCGGCGGCCATGCTCTCCCGCCCGTACCGCGATCCCTGGGCCTTGCCGACCGTCTGAGGGGAGATCGCGGCCCGACGGCCCCGGATCGAACCCGGGGGCGTCGGGCCGGATGGGCCCTAGAAGGTTATCGGGTCCGGTAGTGGCGGACGACGGTCTCGACCGCATGCCGCCAGCGCTTCATGGCCTTGCGGCGCCAGAAGGCGTCATGCTCGGCCTGGAAGTCGTCGCCGCCGGATTCGAGCAGGTCGCCGATGGCGTCGAGGTCGGTCAAGAGCCCGACCCCCAACGCGGCCAGGGCGGCGGCCCCCAGGGCGGTGGCCTCGGTCTGGGGGCTGCGGTGGATCGGCAGGCCCATCAGGTCGGCCTGGAACTTGAGGAACGGGTCGGACCGGGCCATGCCGCCGTCGGCCCGGAGCGAGGCGAGCGGGGTCGGCAGGTCGGCGTTCATCGCCTCGACGAGGTCGGCGATCTGGTAGGCGACCCCCTCGATGACGGCCCGGGCCAGGTCGGGGACGGTCGTCCCCCGGGTGATCCCGAAGATCGTGCCGCGGGCCTCCGGCTGCCAGTGGGGGGCGCCGAGCCCGGTGAGGGCGGGGACGAACAGCAGCTCGCTCTCTGGGTCGGCGTCCTCGGAGATCGGGTTGATCTCGGGGGCCGCGCCGATCGCCTTCAGGCCGTCCCGGAACCACTGCACGGCGGCCCCGGCGATGAAGACGCTCCCTTCGAGGGCGTACTGCTGGGGCCGGCCGGGGGGGGTGGCGGCGGGGGTCGTGACCAGCCCGGCCGTCGACCGGACCACCTCGTCGCCGGTGTTGACCAGCAGGAAGGCCCCGGTGCCGTAGGTGCACTTGGCCTCGCCGACCCGGAAGCAGCCGTTGCCGAAGAGGGAGGCCTGCTGGTCCCCGGCGATCCCGGTGATCGGCAGCCCGTCGGGCAGGTAGCCCAGGCCGCTCGTCCGGCCGATTTCGCCGGAACTGGGAACGATCTCGGGCAATATTGCGGTGGGAATCCCGAAGTACTCGCAAAGGTCGTCGGCCCAGCGCGCCTCGCGGAGGTCCATGAGGAGGGTCCGCGAGGCGTTGGTCACGTCGGTCGCGTGCAGTCGGCCGCCGGTCAGGTGGCGGAGCACGAGGCTATCGACGGTGCCGAACGCCAGGTCGCCGGCCTCGGCCCGGGCCCGGGCATTGGGCAGGTGGTCGAGCATCCAGGAGAGCTTCGTGGCCGAGAAGTACGAGTCGATCAACAGCCCGGTGCGTTCGGCGATCCAGTCGGCCCGGCCGGAGAGCTGCCGGCAGAGGTCGGCCGTGCGGCGATCCTGCCAGACGATGGCCGGGCCGATCGCCTCGCCGGTCGCGCGGTCCCAGAGCAGGGTCGTCTCGCGCTGGTTGGTCAGGCCGATGGCGGCGACCCGGTCGGGCCCGATCGAGGCATCGGCAAGGGCCTGGGTGACGGTGGCGCCGATCGAATCGATGATGGCCTTCGGGTCGTGCTCGACCCACCCTTGTTTCGGATACGTCGGCGGCACCTCGCGTTGTCCCTGGCCGACCGGTTGCAGCCTGGTATCGTAGAGGACGGCCCGGGTGCTCGTGGTTCCCTGGTCAATCACCAAGATGCGGTCGCGGGCCATGACGAGAGTCTCCGGTCGGAACGACGGCGAGGAGAGGAAGAGTCCAACGCAACGCACGCGAGGTCACGCGGCGGGAAGGATCGCGGCCCGATTCGGGATCGGGCCTCCCCGGTGACAGGAGGCCCCGGAGGCGATCGAGCTTCGCCCCGGATGTTCCCCGATCCGCTGACCTCCCAGGACGGTCAGCATCGGCCAGCGCGGGCCGGGACGCAAGACGGCCGCGGCACTCGTCTTCTTTTGATTCGGAGAAATCGGATCATGGGTCCATTGATGGCAACGTGGCCGGTGCTGTTCGGGCAGATCGCTGCGGGGGGCACACTCGAGCCCTCCGGGCCGAAACTCTCCATGGTGCTGATGGCCCTGGTGGGATGCGTCGGCCTGATTGTCGGGATCGGCGTGCCCGTGGTGCTCGGCATCCGTTCGGATGCCCGCCGCAGGGAGATGGAGCACCTGGAGCGGATGCGGGCCATCGAGCTGGGCCGCCCCCTCGCGATCGAATCGGGCTGGTGGACGCCGGCCAAGATGGCCGTCGGGATCGGCATCGGGGTGCCGATCGGGGTCTTCGCGATCGGGGTCAAGGCGGCGGAATTGTCCGGGGCCGCGCCGTTCGTCTGGCCGTCGGCCGGGGCGGTCGGCGTGGCGGCGGTCATCTGCGGGACCGTGCTGGCCGCTCGGTCGTCGATGAACCCACCGACCGGGTCGCACGCCAAGCCGTATGTCCATCCCGACATGTACGACGCCGCCGAGCATCAGCACTCGTGAGGCCGCGACGTCAGACCCGGACCCGGATACGTTCGCCTTTCGTACTTCCCCTTTCCAGAAAGCAAGGCCGACCATGCGCGACGATGAACTGGTGATCCTGATCCCGATCCTGGCGATCCTGATGCCGCTGATCCTGGTCCCCACGGTGATCGTGCTCCGTCAGCGGGCCCGCCGGCGCGAATGGGAACACCGCGAGCGCATGAAGGCCATGGAGATGGGGCTCCCGGTGCCGGGCACCGAGGTGTGGGCCTCCCGGGTGGCGATCGCCCTGGGCGCGGTGATGCCGGTGGGTGTCTTCGCGATCGCCTGGCTCGCCAGCCTGACCACGCAGATCGCAGAGGTCTGGATCGCGGCCGCGCTGGTGGGAGTCGTCGGGGTGGTCCAGGGGTCTCGCCTGACGAATCACCCCCTCTCGGGGACGCACCGGGGCGATCGAGAGGACCGCCGGGCTGCCCGGGGATACGACCGGGCGAAACCGCAGTTCGACCCCGATGCCTATGAGGCCATCGTCCGGCACGGCTGAGCCCGGCGTCGGCGTGTGACGGCCTCAGCGAGCCTCGATGCTCGGCTCGAACGGCCCGGGCCCCTGCGAACGGGCCAGTTCGAGCCGAAGCTCCTCGACCTGCATCTCGAGACGGGCGATCTCGCGGATGCAGCTATTCAAGGCGATGTTCATTTCATGATGCGCGATGTTCGTCAGGTGCAGGTGATGGGCGATCGGGTCGCGCACGCAATCGCCGAGCATGCGTTCCAGCTTCTGGTCGAACTTCCGCTCAATCGGGCGGCGGACGATCGCGGTACGGCCCCAGGCCGCTCCGGCGAGTGCTTTGAGCAGGCGTTTCATGCGAGGACGACTCCTGAATCGTGATGATCGGCGTGGCCGGGCCGAGCCGAGGGGGACGAGTCGGCGCATCGGGCCGCCAGTTCGGCAAGGGTCCGAGCGGCGATTGACCAGTCGTGATGTGTTCCCACGAACGCAAGTGCCGCCGCCCCCATCGCCCGCCGCATCGCGGCATCGCGCGCGAGTTGCAGCATCCGGTCGGCCAGGCCGTCCTCACCGTCCCGGTCGGGATCCCAGGTGACGACGACCTCGGGCGGATAGTCGCGGAAGCTGGCGACATCGGTCACGACGGAAGCCACGCCGGAGCGGAGGAAGTCGAGCAGCGAGGCGGACGTCTCGCCGTAGGTGGGAGGGCGTCTCAGGCCGAGGCCGACATCGACCGCCCCCACCAGCCGTTCGTAATCCGCCTTCAACGCCTGGCCGAGGAACAGGACCCGATCCTCGAGCCCCTCGGACTGCACGAGTTGCCGGGCCCGGCCCTGTTCCCAGTCCTTGCCGACGAACAGGAGGACGGCCCGGCCGACCTCGAGGCGAATCTTCGCGAACGCTCGGATGGATTCCTCATACATTTTCATGGAGGTGAGATTGCCGAAGCATCCGAACACGACGGCATCGGTCGGGATGCCGAACTGTCGCCGCGTGGCCTTGACCGCGTCGGGGGTTTGGGGATTGGGCGATGCCCCCATCGGGATGACCACCGTGCGGCCCTCGAACTCGGGCATCGTCCGGCGAACGAGGTCGCGACAGTAGCGAGAATGGACGACGACGAAGCGGGACCGTTCCAAGATGTCCCGGTTCATGGCCAGCCCGCGCCGCATGGCGGCGGCCTGGACGCCCCCGGGTTCGGACTGCCAGCGAGCGGGATCCTCGTCGGGCCCGATCAGGCCCGCGGCGCGTTCCTGTGCGACGACCCGATCGAAGTGCCCCGCGGGCACGTCGGGCTGGTTGGCGTACCAGAAGTGGAAGCCGGCCAGGTGGAAGTCGTGCAGGACCGTGATGCCGGGCTGCTCACGCAAGCACTCGTAGACCGATCGGTGATACCAGGAGTTGCCCATCTGGTAGATGATGGCGTGCGGGGGGAGTGCGTCGACCCGACGGGCGAACGTGGCCCGGTCGAAGCAGCGGACGCGGCGATCGGAGAGCCCCAGCTCGGGGACGTAATCGCCGTCGTGATACAGGTCGAGCCTCACATGACGACTCAAGGCGAGCGCCATGCGTTCCGCGTAGTCGGCGATGCCGGTGGCCTTCGGGGGCAGCGGGGAGACCATGGCCACGCTCGGCCGGTCGGCCCGGCATGAGACGTGGGGGCGGGGCAGGCCGGGCGCGGGACGATCGGGCAGGGCCGATCGGGCCGCGGCGCCGAGCCGGTCGCGGCAGAGTCGCTCCGCCCGGGAGCGTGCCGCCTGGCCCAGGGCCGAGGCGTACGAGCGATCGCCGAGGAGTCGCATGAGGGACTGGGCGATCGCCCCGGAATCGGACGGGTCGACCAGGATGCCCGCATCTCCCACCAGGTCGATCTGCGACGAGTTGCGCCCGGCGATCACCGGCGCCCCGCTCCGCATGGCCTCGAGGATGGGGAGGCCGAGCCCCTCGTAGTGCGACGGGAAGACGAAGGCCGAGCAGTTCCGGTAGAGGGCTTCCAGGTCGGGGTCGTCGACCTCGGGCGGGACGATCAGGCGATCGGCAATGTTGATGTCCGAGGCATATGCCTTGATCCTGTCGCGATAGGGGGCGTCGTAGGCCCCCGCGACGAGCAGCTCGGTGCCGGATCGGGTTGCCGGATCGAGTGCGCCGAACGCGTCGAGGACCCCCCAGACGTTCTTCCGGTCGTCGCGGCCTCCGAGGTGGAGCAAGAACGGCCGGGAGACGCCGAGGCGATCGAGTGTGCTGCGGTCCGCGTCGGCGAGGTCGGCGTGGGCAGGGCGGAAGCGCGGATCGACGGTCAGGGGGAGGGTGACCACCCGATCCGCCCGGAGGCCGAGGCGGCTCACGGCATCGCGGCGGGTCGACCCGGAGATGGCGAGGAAACGATCATAATGGCGGAGGATGTCGATTCGGTTGTGATAGCGGCTTCGGACGCCGGGGTCGTCGAGGTAGGCTTCGGGGAAGAGCAAGGGGATGAGGTCGTACAGGACCGCGCAGAGCGGCAACCCCCCCGGGGTTTGCGCCGGAGGCTCGAAGCCGGGGGCGAGCTCGAAGGGGTTCAGGAACAGGAGCGCGTCGAGCCGGTCCGGATTCCGGGCGGCGATCGCCTGCCAGCGGCCCCGGATGGAATCGTCGGCCTCATCGAGGCCCACGGTCACGGCCCGAATGGCCGGCCCGTCGACCCTGGGCACGCGGTCGAGGGGCAACGCCCCATAGGAGTAGAGAATCCACTCGTCTGCACGGCTGTGTTCGGCCAGCGAGCGCAGCAGGGCCGCGGCGTAGCGGCCGACGCCGCGGTCTCGGCTCCCGTCGGATTGGAGCGGGAGCAGGTCGATTCCGAGACGCATCAGGCCACCCCTCTCCGGAGCATCGTCGGCGGATCGCCCGGGCGATCGCGGAAGCAGAGTCGTCGATAGAGGTCGATGAGGCGATCCCATGAATGCGTCCGGGAGACGTGCTCGATGGCCGACCGGGCGAGCTCATGCCGCTGGTCGGGGTCGAGCACGAGCGACCGGAGGACCGCCCCGAGCTGGGCGACGCCGGCATGCTCGTTCGGCCAGGCAATCTTGCGGACGACCGCGTCGGGGAACTCGGCGAAGGTGCCCACGTCGCAGACGACGGTCGGGATGCCCCGGCGGAGCAGGTCGAGCAGGGCGGCCGATGACTCGCCGTTGGTCGGGGGCTTGCGGAGACCGAGCCCGAGGTCGAAGGCGTCGATGGCCCGCTCGTAGTCCTCGTCCGCGAGGTGGCCGAGGAACCGGACCCGATGCCGGATGCCCAGGCGATCCGCCTCGAGTCGGGCCTCGCCGTTGCCCAGGTCGCGACCCAGGAAGAGGAGGACGCTGGACGGGTGATCCGCCAGGGCGTTGGCGAACGCCCGGATCGTTTCGCGGTTGAGCTTGGTGGGATGGAGGATGCCGACGACGCCGATCACGATCTGATGATCGTCGATCCCCAGTGATCGTCTCGCCTCGCGTCTCCGATCCGAGTCGATCGGGGCGAGGTCGCAGCCGATGGGGGCGACGTGCACCTTCCGCGAAAGCCAGGGGAAGGCCGTGGCGATCTGCGTGCGGCTTTGCCGCGAGTGCACGAGGATGGCGGTTGCGCGCTCCAGGATCCGGCGGTTCATGGTCACGCCCCGACGGACCATCTCGTCCTGGATGTCCCAGGTCCCGGGTTCCCAGTCGGCGACCAGGGCGGTCAGCTCGGGATCGTGAGCGTGCCCCGAGTAGTGCAATTCTTCGATCAGGTGCGCATTCATGCGTCCCGCGATGAGCCCGTAGCTCGCGTGGAACCCGGCGAGCGCCTGGTCGTGGAGCACCACGATCCCCGGATGCTTGAGGAAGGTCTCGTACAGATACGCATGAAACGACGAGTTGCCGAACTGGTAGATCGTCGCGTCGTAGCGGACGAGGTCGCGGCGCCGCTCGAAGACGGTGGCGTCGAAGGTCGCGAACCGGTGGGAGGCGTCGGTCAGCGTCGGGCGATCGCCCGGGGCGTGGTAGAGATCGATCAAGGTCTCGTCGCGGAGCGAGGAGCAGACGCGCTCCGCGTAGCGGGCGATCCCCGACGGGGTCGGGGGGAGTGGTGAGAACATGGCGATGCGGGGAGGCGAAGGGGCGTGGGCCGGCGCCCGTCGTCGCCGTGTGATCGCGTCAGGGATGCCCTGCGGCTCGAGTGCCCGGAGGGTGCGATCCGCCACGTCGGACCAGCGGAACTGCCCCGATCGCTCCTGCCCCCGCCGGCCGAGCCGAGCGCGGAGGGGAGGGTCCTCCAGGAGCCGGACCATCTTCGCGGCCAGGTCGGACGGTTCGGCGGCATTGGCGAGCAGGCCGGCCTCGCCCAGCACCTCGGGCTGCGAGGAGTTGTTCGCGGCGATGACCGGGGCGCCCAGCTGCATGGCCTCCAGGATCGGCAGGCCGAATCCCTCGTAGAGCGACGGGAAGACGAAGGCAGCACACGACCGGTACAGCGTGATCAGCGTCTCCTGATCGACTGCATTGGTGAGCACCAGTTGGTCTTCGATCCCGCGGTCTGCTGCGTGGCGTCGGAGCTGCCGGACCTCGGCTTCGATCAGGGAGCAGGTCACGACCAGCTGGGTCTGGAGGCGATGTTGGGCGGGGAGCATCGAGAACGCATCGATCAATCCCCGGAGATTCTTGCGCGGGTCGCTACTCCCCAGGCAGAAGAGGTAGGGCCGATCGATCCCCAGGCGATCCAGCACGGCGCCACTTCGGTGGGGGGCCTGCGATTCGCCGATCGCGGGCCGCTCGCTGGCCGTGCCGATGGTCCGGACCCGCGACGGCGGCAGGCCGAGCAGTTGCAGCGTGTCGGCCCGGGTCGCCTCGGAGATGGCGAGCAGCCGGTCGTACCGGCAGAGCCGCCTCAAATGGCCATAGAACCAGCGGCCGACCTGCTCGTTGACCAGGTAGGTCTCCTGGAAGAGGAACGGGATCAGGTCGTAGACCACCGCCGCGGTGTTCAGGCCGCGGACGGGTCGATGCGGGAGGCCGTAGTATTCCCAGGTCTCGAACGGGCTGAGCAGCAGGAACCAGTCCAACGCCCCGTCGTCTTCGGTCAGGGATCGCTCGATGGCGTGTTGGAGCGTGTGCTCGCCCCGGTGGGGGGCCCGCCTCACGTTGCGGATGCGGGTCCGAGCAGAGGTCGGCAGCGCGTCCCGGGGGAGATCCTCGTAGGTGTAAAGCGTGTATTCATGCTCGTCATCGCGTTCGAGCATGGCGGCGAGCAGGCTCCTCGCGTAGCGGCCGATCCCTCGCCCGCGGCTGTAGGGGGATTGGATGGCGAGCACGTCGACCCCGATCCGCACGATGACCTCCCTGCCGATGCGTCACGAAGTTGGGCGGAGGAGCCCCCCGGGCGGCCCCTCGCGTCTCGATCAGGCCGCCTCGGCCGTGGCCAAATCGGGCTCCTGAGCCATGGCCGATTCGGCGGTCGAGCTGTTGCCCACGTGGCGGATGTACGCGTCGATGACCCGGTCGATCGGCCCGTCGGCCTGGAGCACACCCCGGTCGAGCCAGAGACCCCTCGTGCAGATCTTGGAGAGGGCGTCCATGTCGTGAGAGACGACCACCACCACATTCGAGCGGTCGATCACCTGCATGATCCGGTCGCGCGCCCGGTTCTTGAACGAGGCGTCCCCCACGCTGAGCGTCTCGTCGAGCAGCAGGATGTCGGGGTCGACCTCGGTGGCGACGGCGAACGAGAGGCGGGCGAGCATGCCGCTGGAGTAATACTTCAAGGGGAGCGACGCGAACTCGTGGAGGCCGGAGAAGTCCCAGATCCGATCGATCCGGGCCCTCATCTGTTTCCGATCGAATCCGAGCAACGCACCGTTGAGATAGACGTTGTCCTCGCCTGAGAGCTCGTAATTGAATCCGGCCCCCAGCTCGATCAGCGGGGCGACCCGCCCGTTGACCGCGATCCGGCCGGAGGTCGGGGAATAGATGCCGGCGATGATGCGGAGCAGCGTGCTCTTGCCGGCGCCGTTGGCCCCGAGGATCCCGATGCGTTCGCCGCGGCGGACGTCCAGGTCGATCCCGCTGATGGCCCAGAACGACGACTGATTGCTCTGCTCGCGGCGGAGGAAGAGGTCCATGCAGGCGCGTTTGAGCGAATAGTATTTGTCGTTGTAGGTGGTGAACCGCAGCGAAACGCGCTGCAGTGCGATGACCGTCTCGTGACTCACCTCTGCCTCTCCTTGGCCTGCCGGCCTCGATTCAGAGCCGGAAGACGAGTTTGTCCTCGTACGACTTGAACGTGACATAGCCGATTCCCAGGGCGACCGACGCGATGCCGGCGGTCGAGAGGAAGAGCATCCAGGAGGGCCAATGCCCCTCGTAGATGGTGACGTGGAACATGCGGATGAACGGGTATGCCGGGTTCAGCCAGAACCGCCAGGCGATCTCCTCGGGGAGCGCGCTGATGGGGTAGACGATCGGCGTGGCGAAGTACCAGGCCTGGAGGATCACCGTGAGCAGGTGCCCGAAGTCCCGGTAGAACGTGTTGACCGTCGCCGCGATCAACCCCAGGCCCAGGGTGAAGACCGCGTAGATGAAGATCGCGATCGGCACCATCAGGAGCGAGGGCGTGAATCGGGCCCCGAGCGGCACCATCAAGAGGAACAGGGCCGTCATCGAGAGGGTCAGCATCGTCGTGTTGAGCACGAGCCTGGAGATCGGGAAGATCAACTTGGGGATGTAGATTTTCCGGATCAGGCCCTCGTTGGAGATGATGCAGGTCGACGACTCGAAGATCGTCCCCACCAGCAGTCCCCAGGGGACCATGCCCGAGAACAGGTAGAGGGCGTAGTCGGTCCCACCGTCGCTGAACTTGAAGAGATGCGTGAAGACCAGCGAGAGGGTGACCATCATCAGGATCGGGTTCAGGAGCGTCCACAGGAACCCGAGCAGCGAGCGTTGGTATCGGGTCCGGAGGTCCTGGGCCACCAGGTTGGCAAGCACCGCCCGGAAGCGGTACAGTTCCCGGGCGTCTCGCACGAGGAGGGTCAGCCCGTTCAGGCCAGGCAGCGTGTCACGCCCGGGTGGGAACACCTGCGGGATGGGTGTCGTCGGAGACGAGACCTGTGTGGCCATAACGGTTCACTTCCGTGTGATGGGACGCGGGATCGGACTTCGCTCCGACCTCGACCGGAGGGGCCCGAAGTGGGCAGGGCCTGACCATCCTGGTCACGACCGAGGGCCGGCCGTTCCCCTCGCGGCTCGGCCGTCAGTCCATGCGAGTCGGTGCGAATGATACGGTTTCGGACGCCCTTGTGAAGCCCAACTCGGCCCGCCCTCCCGATCGGCCGGCGACCAGGCCCGAGGCCCAGACCGCCATCAGCGGCTCGATCGGGACGTGAAATCGTGCGGAAACGATGGTCAATGCGTGGAATGCGGCGATCAGGGCCGCCGCCAGCAGCGTCGGGGCGAGGCGGCGGCGGAGATCCGGCCCCATCCCGACCAGGCCGAACGCGGCGAGCACCGTCAGCCCCAGGTGCCCGGCGCGGTAGATCAGGCTCCGGGTCTTCGGGTTCGTCTCATCCCACAGGATGAACGCCCGCAGGCGGCCGGCGCAGAGCGTGGGATAGCGGAGCGGAGCGGCCCGCAGGTCGTCCAGCGCCCGGGCCATCAGCCATCGGGAACGGCCCGGCTCGTTCAGGGCCGCCAGGGCCCGACGATCGTCGGCCGTCAGGGCGATGTCGTCGATGTAGCCGGCCTCGTGGCGGGCCTCCCAGAGGGCTCGGTTCCGATCGGCCAGGCCGGTCCCTCCGCCCTCCAGGATCGTCTCGACCGATCCCCGGACGACCTTGTCGGTCCCCTCGCTCAAGGAGCAGTTGCCTTGCCAGAAGGCGTAGCCGAAGGTGCTCTTGACCGGCACGAACTCGCCATGCACCCGGGCGTTGCGGACGATCCACGGGGCGACGGTCAGCGAGGCGGCCAGGGCGATGGCCGCCAGCGGCCCGATCGCGCGCCGGACGCCCTGGCCCTGCACCAGCACCCAGGCAATCGCGGGGGCAATCAGGCCGAGGATCGGGTCGCAGAGCACCAGGAGGCCCAGCGTGCCTCCCACGGCGAAGGGGCCGATCCTCCCGCCCGATCCGCCCAGCCGGTAGGCCCCGACGAACGCGAGGGTCACCAGCAGCGCCGCGATCCCGGCGACCTGGACGTGGGTCGCCGCGTAAATCAAGGTCGGATGCAGGGCCGCGATCAGTCCAGCGACGACGGCCATGCGAGGCCGATCGGGCGCGAGCTGCCCGGCCAGGGCCATCGCGGCCAGCACCAGGGCCCCCCCCAGCGCCGCCTGGCCGAGCTGGAGCAGGAGCAGGGACTCGGGGGTTTCGATGCCTCCGATGGCGAAGGCCGCCGCGACCAGGACCGGATACAGCGGGGCCTGTTGCGAGGTGGGTCCGTCGACGCCGAGGAATCGGATGGAGAACCCCCGGCCTTCGAGCAGGTTCGCGGCGATCTCACCGTGTTCGTACGTGCTTCGGGGCACGGTATGGCTTTGGAGGACAAGGATCGCGGCGACCCTCGCCGCGACGGCGAGGGCGACGATGGCGATGATCCAGCGGTATTGAGGCATCCCGGCCGTCTCCCCGGTCCCTGATCGCGTCGCAATCCGTCGCTCGACGTCTCGGGCCAAACGGCACTTTGACGCCGATGCCCCTGCCGGTCAAGGCCGGGTTCAGCCCGCCGACGGCACGCCGCGTGCAGAACGTGACCCAGCAACCGGCCAAGAGGGACGATCATCGACACCCCGGAGCGCTGCACGCCATGAACACGAGCACGAAACTCGCCCTGGCCCTGATCGGAGGGGCGGGACTCTCCCTGGCCGCCCGATCGTGGATCAGGCAACGGCGCCGGATCGAACTGAGCGGCAGGGTGGTGGTGATCACCGGGGCCTCCAGCGGCCTCGGATTGCTCCTGGCCCGCAAGGCCGCCCGGCGAGGGGCGGTGGTGGTCCTCGTCGCGAGGGATGCCGAGGCGATCGAGCAGGCCGCCCGAGAGCTGATCGACGAGGGGGCCCAGGCGACGCTGGCCATCCCGACCGACATCGCCGATCAATCGGCCGTCGACGCGATGATCGGTCGCGTCATCCGGCAGTTCGGGCGCATCGACGTCCTGATCAACAACGCGGCGATCATGATGGTCGGGCCGCTGGATTCGATGACCCTCGACGACCTCCGCCGCGTCCACGACGTGAACTTCTGGGGAGGGGTCTACTGCTCGTTCGCCGCCTTGCCCCACATGAGGTCGGCCGGCGGCGGCCGGATCGGCAACGTGATCTCGGTCGGCGGCCGGATCGCCGTGCCGCACATGCTGCCGTACACGGTCGGCAAGTTCGCCTTCTCCGGGTTCACCCGGGGGCTCTATCCCGAGTTGGTGAAGGACAACATCTACGTGACCGGATTCTATCCGGCCATGATCCGCACCGGCGGGCACACGAACGCCCTGATGAAGGGGGACCGCGACGCCGAGTACGCCTGGTTCGCGGCCGGGGACGTGAACCCGATCACCGCGACCTCGGCCCACACCGCCGCCGAGCGGTTCCTGGAGGGCATCTGCAACGGCGACCCCGAGGCCCGCGTCTCCTGGCCGGCGCGGCTCGGCCCGATCGTCGATGCCATTGCCCCGGCCTGGTTCGCCGAGCTGAATGCCCTGATCGAACGATCCATGCCCCAGCCCGACGACGCGGACGAGTTCGACGGCCCGGCCGTGCCCGGCGGCCGGCTCGGCGGCACCATCCCGCAGTTCCTCGGCCGATTCGTCCCCGACCAGGCCCGGCCGGGCTGAGTTGAGCGGGCTGACATCGACATCCGCCCCGAGTCACGAGCAGAACGAGGATCGACCCCCGCCGAGGCCAGATCAACGAAGGAGTCGCCCGGCCCGGCGGGGTCGATCCGCCTCGTGAAGTCGGATCATGAGATCAGTTCGGGGATCACCCGGGCCGGCTCGACGCCGGTCAGCCGCTGGTCGAGGCCCTGGTAGCGATAGGTGAAGCGCTCGTGGTCGAAGCCCATGAGCTTCAGGGCCGTGGCGTGGAAGTCTCGGATGTGGACGGGGTTCTCGACGATGTTGTAGGAGAAATCATCCGTCTCGCCGTAGATCGCCCCGCCGCGGGCCCCGCCGCCGGCCATCCACATGGTGAAGCAACGCGGGTGGTGGTCTCGCCCATAGTTGTCGCGGGTCAGGCCGCCCTGGCAGTAGATCGTCCGGCCGAACTCGCCGCCCCAGATCACCAGCGTCTCGTCGAGCAGGCCGCGGGACTTGAGGTCCTGGATCAAGGCCCAGCAGGGTTGATCGACGTCCTTGCACTGATCCGGCAACCGGCCGGAGACGTTGGCGTGGGTGTCCCAGTTGTTGTGGTAGATCTGCACGAAGCGGACGCCCCGCTCGACCATCCGACGGGCCAGCAGCGCCGTGTTGGCGAAGGTGCCGGGGTTGGAGACGTCGGGGCCGTACAGGTCCAGCGTCGCGGCCGACTCGCCGGCCAGGTCGGTCAGCTCGGGGACGCTCGACTGCATGCGGAAGGCCAGCTCGTACTGCTGGATCCGGGTGTTGATCTCCGGGTCGCCGATCTGGGCATACGTCCGTTCGTTCAGGGCGTTCAGCCCGTCGAGCGTGGTGCGACGCACGGCAGCCGGGACGCCGTCGGGGTTGTTGATATAAAGGATCGGGTCGCCCGCCGTCCGGAACGAGACCCCCGCGTGCTCGCCCGGCAGGTAGCCGGACGACCAGAGCCGCCCCGAGATCGCCTGGATCTGCTCGGTGTTCGACGGCCGGGCCACCAGGACCACGAACGTCGGCAGGTCGTGGTTGTCCGAGCCCAACCCGTACGAGGCCCACGAGCCGAGGCAGGGCCGTCCCGTCACCATGTTGCCGGTCTGCATGTAGCTGATCGCCGGCTCGTGGTTGATCGCCTCGGTGTGCATGCTCCGGATGAAGCAGAGGTCGTCGACCATCTTCGCCGTGTGCGGCAGGAGTTCCGAGACCCACATCCCGCTCTCGCCGTGCCGGGCGAACGCATATTTGGACGGCGCGATGGGAAACCGGGCCTGGCCGCTGGTCATCGTCGTGAGCCGCTGGCCCATCCGGATCGACTCGGGCAGGTCGGTGTCGAACAGGTCGCCCATGGCCGGCTTGTAGTCGAACAGGTCCATCTGCGAGGGGCCGCCGACCATGTGCAGATAGATAATCCGCTTGGCCTTCGGCGCGAAGTGCGGGCCAACGGCCATGCCCTGCGAGTCGGCACCGGCCGACGCCGATCGCCCGCCCAGCAGCGAGGCCAGGGCGGCCGTGCCCACCGCGTTGGCCCCCTGACCGAAGAAGTGGCGTCGCGTCTGATTCTGGACGAATTCGTGGAGAGGATTCATGGTCGCTCCTCAGTCGGGACTTCGAGGTCGAGAAATCACTTGGTCAACACTTCGTCCAGATTCATCAACTGATTGGCAAGCATGGTCCACGCGGCCAGGGTCGCCGGGTCAAGCTCCCGATTCGCCGGAGAGGCCCCGAGCCCGATCAACGCCGAGGCGTCGTCCGGGTGCCCTCGATAGTGGGCCAGCAGGTCGCTGAGCGACTCGCGGACAATCTCCATCTCCTCCGACTCCAACGGCCGGGCGACCAGCCGAAGGGCCATCGACTGAACCCGATCGTCGTCCGATTCGCAGGCGGAGGTGAGCGTCCGTTCGGCCAGGTGGCGGGCCGCCTCGACGTATTGCACATCGTTCAAGGTGGCGAGAGCCTGCAACGGCGTGTTGGTCCGCTCGCGCTGCACGGTGCAATACTCGCGACTCGGCGCGTTGAGCACCTCCATCGAGGCCGGCGGCGCGGCCCGCTTCCAGAAGGTGTAGAGGCTGCGGCGATAAAGGCCCTTGCCTTGATCTTCTTCATAAAAGCGGGTGTTGCTTCCGGGCATTGCCACGGCTTCCCAGACCCCTTCGGGCTGGTACGGCTTGACGCTCGGACCGCCGATGGTTTCCGCAAGCAAGCCGCTGGCCGAGAGCGCAGAATCGCGGATCATCTCGGCATCCATGCGGAATCGAGGCCCGCGAGAGATCAGGCGGTTGTTCGGATCCCGCTCAAGCGCCTCGGGCGTGACGGCGGCCGACTGGCGGTACGAGGCCGAGGTCACCATCAAGCGATACAGCTTCTTGACATCCCATCCCGATTCGCGGAACTCGACGGCCAGCCAGTCGAGCAACTCGGGGTGGCTGGGCAACTGGCCGCTGATGCCGAAGTCGCCCGTCGTGGCCACCAGGCCGGTCCCGAACAGCTCCTGCCAGGCGCGGTTCACCGTGACCCGGGCGGTCAGCGGATGATCGTCTCGCAAAAGCCATCGGGCGAAGCCGAGCCGGTTGCGGGGCGACCCCTCGCCCATCGGCGGCAAGATCGCGGGCGTCCCGGCCGGGACCTCCTCGCGCCGCTGATCATATTCACCGCGATGCAAGACGAAGGCCGTCGCCGGCTGATCACGTTCGATGGTGACATGGGCAATCGTCCCCCGAGCCTTGATCTCGGCCTCCTCGGCCTCCAGCGCGGCCAGGGTCGATTGCAACGTTCGATTCGTCTCGTCGACGTGGGCGAGCCACCAGGAGAAGGCCGCGTCGACCTCCTCCTCGGGCCGCGATTCCGCACCCATGGCCACGAGCCGGAGCGTGCGATCGCCCCCGGCAATCGCGGCCACCTCGGTGGTCGAGAGCGATCGGTTGTAAACCCGGACATCCCGGATCGTCGCCCCCTCAAGCCGGCTCGAACCGTCCCGCTGGCCGACCTTCAGGGGAACATCCGTCCGGATGGTGTTCTTGAGCTGATCGGCGGCCACGTCCACCCCTTGCGGCTGGCCGTCGATGGCGATCGAGACCCCGGACGCCTTCCCCGATCCGTCGTAGGAGACGCTCACATGAGTCCATCGGTTGCGCTCGATTTCGGATTTCGACACCACCTTGAGCGCATCGGACGGCCAGGAGTGGACCAGGTGCGCGCCCACCCGGTTCCCCTCGATCCAGAGGTCCCAGCCGCGGTGCTCATCGTCCTCGTCCAGCCGGGCGACCACGGCTCCGGTCATGCCGCGGCGGGGCAGCTTCACCCAGGCAGACACGGCAAAAGGCTCGGTCGTGTCGAAATCGCCGATGCCGGCGATCTCCAGCGCACCGGCCGGGCCGGGCCTGATCCCTTCGCCGAGCTGGGCCAGAAGGGCCTGGCCCTCGCCCGGGATCCCGGCAGCGACCCGATCGGCGGTCGCCTCGGCGAGCCAGGCGTCGAATGCGGGGCGGGCCTCGGCCTTATGGGCCTCGCTCGCCTCGCGAGCCGCGGCGAGTTCCCGGGAAAGCTCGTCCCAGCGGTCGCGGTCCCGATCGGCCGGCACGGGGATGATGGGAGGCGTGTCGCGGATGTTGCCGTCCATCGCCCCCTGGGTCGTGTTATTGAAGAACGCCGCCAACTGATAGAATTCGCGCTGGCTGAGGGGATCATATTTGTGATCGTGGCACGAGGCACAGCCGGCCGTCAGCCCGAGGAAGACCGTGGCGACCGTCTCGGTGCGGTCCCGGGTGTAGCCGACGAGGTTCTCCTCGGGGATCGTCCCGCCCTCGTTGGTGGTGATGTTGCAGCGGTTGAACCCGGTGGCGATGAGCTGGTCGAGGTCGCGATCGGGCAGCAGGTCGCCGGCGAGCTGCTCGAGCGTGAAGCGATCGAACGGCATGTTCTGATTGAACGCCCCGATCACCCAGTCGCGATACGACCACATGGTCCGTTCGTTGTCGAAGTGCAAGCCGTGGGTGTCGGCGTACCGGGCGGCATCGAGCCAGGTCCGCGCCCGATGCTCCCCCCATCGGGGCGAAGCGAGCAGGCGATCCACATAGGCCTCATACGCCTCGGGCGACGGGTCGTCCACGAATCGCTCGACCGCCTCGGGATCGGGGGGCAGGCCGGTCAGGTCGAGGCTCGCGCGACGGGCCAGGGTGTGGCGGTCCGCCTCGGGCCTCGGCGAGAGCCCGGCCCGGTCGAGGCCCGAGAGGATGAACGCGTCGATCTCGTTGCGGGTCCAGGACGGGTCGGACACCCCGGGGGGCTCGGGCCGCTCGGGGGCGATGAACGACCAGTGCGGCTCGTACTCGGCACCCGCCTCGACCCAGCGGCGGAGCGTGGCCTTCTGCTCGTCCGTCAGGGTCTTGTGCGACGAGGGCGGCGGCATGATCTCAAACTCATCGGCCGACTCCACCCGATAGACCAGCTCGCTCAGCTCGGGATCGCCGGGGGTCAGGGAGCCGGCCTCGATGGCGGCCTCGCGCAGGTCGAGCCGCAGGTCGGCCTTGCGGGCGGCGCTGTCCGGCCCGTGGCACGCGAAGCAATTCTCCATGAGAATCGGCCGGATGTCCCGGTTGTAGCGCGGGACGTCGTCGGCCCCGACCGCCGACGCCCGGGGGGTCGCCAGCCCCAGGAGCAGGGCGAACAACCCGGCTCGGCGGGCCCAGCAGGTCGAGGCATCAAGATCGGAGAGGCAATGGCTCATGCAAGTTCTCCCTCAGTCCGAGGCGACGCGAGAGGATCGCTGATGATTGGTCGACGATGACGACTGAGGCAACGCCCGGCTCCAGTAGGTGATGCCCGCGCGGATGTGCCGGCTCATCGCTCGCACGGCCCCGCCGCGGTCCCCCCGGAGCAAGGCGTCGACGATCGCCAGGTGTTCGTGGGCTTCCAGTTCCAGCCTCCGGTAGTCGTTCCGCGACTGGTCGCGGGCCCATCCGGCATCGCGGAAGGCCCGGAACAGCAGGGTCAGCCGCCCCAGCTCCTCGGCCAGGAAGGCGTTGCCGCAGGAGCCGGCGATCAGGTCGTGCAGGCGGCTGTCCAGGTCCCGGGCCCGGGCGACGAACCGAGGGCGATCGGCCGACTGCACGCCGACCATCGCGCCCAGGTCGTCCCGCAAGGCGGCGAGCCGATCGGGGTCGATGCGGCCGCAGGCGCTCCGGACCGCCTCGCATTCGAGCGCGCGGCGGACCTGGCAGATCTCCCGGACCTCCGCCGCGGTGAACCGGCGGACGATCGCCCCCCGGTTCGGCGACACATCGAGCACCCCCATGCCCGAGAGCGCGATCAGGGCCTCTCGCACCGGCGTATGGCTCACGCCGAACCGATCGGCCAACGCTTGCGTCACCAGGTGCTGGCCCGGCGCGAGCCGCCCTCGGATGACGTCCCCGAGCAACGTCTCCACGATCGCCTGGCGGCGCAGGCCGTGATCACATTTCAAAGCGACAGTTCGGGCAGGGCGTGTCACTGGGGTCGATCCGGGGGGCGGGGCAGCTCCCGGGCGCAATCAAGAGCCCGATCCCGTCGACCCTTGCAACGCAACGGCCGGGGTCGGTCATCGGTGGATTCGATCTCGCCTGGGGCACGTTCGGGGCGGGAACATGTGGCTCGCATTGAGAGCCACTCATGACCTCTCCACCTTAACGGGGCCGAAACGCATCCTGCAAGCACCATTTCGACAGAATCGCCCGTCGATTCTGCAGAACGGCCTCGTCGGCCCCGGCCGGGGGGCGCCCCGTCAGGCCGACCAGGCGAGCGTCCGCCGGGAGGCCGATTCGGGGAGCAGGGCGATGGCCTCTCCCAGGGCCGTCGCGGCGGCCTGGCGGGAGGCGAGCCTGGTCATCCGGCGACGGCCCGCCTCGGCCATGCGCCGGTAGCGGTCGGGATCTCGGTCGGCGACCCGGGCGGCCTCGAGCAACTGGTCGTGCAGGTCCTGCCAGTTCAGGCGATGCCAGAAGGTCTCGTACCGGGGCTTGGGGTCGTGCGGGATGAAGGTCGGCTCGGGGGCGCTCCGGACGACGAACGCCACCTGATCGTCGATGTAATCCTCCATCGCCGTGTGGCGCGGGGCCACCGCCGGCCGACCCGCGGCGAGCGACTCCTGCAGCGGGAGGCACGCCCCCTCGGCCCGACTCGTGTTCACGTAAAAGGTGGTTGCCCGGTTCAGCGAGGCGAGGTCCTCGTCGCTCAGGTAGTCGGTGATCACGACCACCCGGCAGGCGTGCGGCAGATTCAGGTGGTGGTAGCGCGCCCGCAGTTCCCGCAGCTCGAAATACTCGCGGTCCGGGTTGGTGGCGAGCTTCAGCACCAGCGTCGCGTCGGGTCGATCCCGGAACGCGACCAGGAAGGACGTCAGCATGTCCTCGATGTTCTTGCGACGATCTCCCAGGTTGAAGATGCTGGTGAAGACCAGGCCGCTCAGGCGGAGCGGGGCCACCGGCGTCCGGACGATCCGAAGCGTCTTCTGAGTCCGGCCGAGGAGTCGGTTCTTGGCCTGGAACAGGCCCTCGGCCGCTTCCTCGCTCAGATAACGCATGATCCGCTGCTTGTAAAACGACCTGCCTCGCCGGTAGGCCCCCGCCGCCGCCCGGTGCCAGGCCGGGCGGCTCGGGGCCGATTCCGCCGCGGCGGGCGACGGCGCCGACGCCGCTCGATCGCCGGAGTCGTCCCGGCCCTCGAACACGATGTGGCGGCACTCCAGCTCCACCGAGCCGTCCGGGGCGCGATCGGGCACGGCGAAGGCCGATTCGGAGAGCGGGACCGGCACCACCGCGACCGGCGGCCTCACCCCCTCGAGCTGGAAGACGGAGGCCGTGAACCGGCAGGCGGTGACGACCAGGTCGGCCCGATCGAGGATCCGCTTCCAGTTCTGACGCGTGTCGAATCCCATGTCGCGGTCGGGCAGATTCGGGAACTCCCAGAACGGGAAGACGATCGTCGGCACGTCGGGCGTGAGGTAGGCGTTATGCGGCGGATGCAGGCACAGATGAATCGGCGTGAGTCCGTCCCTGCGGGCCTGTTCGGCCTGGAACGAGAGGCTGCTCTCGGGCTGCTCGACGACCTGCCACGAGCCGAGCTGGTCGAGCACCGGCGCGAGCGCCTTGAGCACGAACGCATACGAGTAATCGGCGTTCCCCATGAACCGACGCACATCCTTCGCGCAGGCCGTCGTGCTGACGAGGATCCGGTACGGGCCTCGACGGTCCTGGGGCCGGGGGTGACTGCCCATCGTTGCGGTCATCTTCGAGTGCTCCTGCGAGTCAGCGTCCGACGACGCCCGCTCCCTGGGGTCGCGCCGCCAGCATAACCAAGCGACCAATCACGTCAATGGCCGATGGCGCCCCCCGGACCGGCCGGCCGGGAAAGTCGCCTTGATCGATCGGGCCGGGTGCCCTAGGCTCGGTTCCCTCGCGACCCCTTTGGGAAGTGGCACCCTCGACGCCCGGGCATGGAGGCTCGGTTGATGACGGCCCGGCTCGAATTCGCGGCCTTCGGAGCGGCGCTTGCCGCCGTGATCGCCGTCCCGCTGGGGCCGGCCCTGCTCGGCGGCCGGATCCTCAGCCCGTCCGACCTCGCGTACGTCCAGCGCAGCTTCGAGCGCGAGGGGGCCGAATCGGCGTTCGCTTACGAGCCGTCGAACCGGCTCCTGACCGACCCGATGCTCCAGTTCGAACCCTGGATCGCCTTCAACCGCGAGATGGTCCGCTCCGGCCGCCTGCCGCTCTGGAACGACCGGGCCGGGTGCGGCGTCCCCCATCTGGCCAACGGCCAGAGCGCGGTCTTCGACCCGATCGCCGCGATCGCCTACCTCGGCCCGATGCCCGACGCCCTGGCCTGGATCGCCTCGGCCCGCCTCTGGATTGCGGGCATGGGCATGTTCGTGCTTGCTCACCTCTGGGGCTTTGGCCCTTGGGGTCGATGGTTCGCCGGCCTCGTCTACCCGCTCAGCGGCTTCATGACGCTCTGGCTGCTGTATCCGCTGGCGAGCGTCGCCGCCTGGCTCCCCTGGCTGATCGCCTCGACCGAGTGGCTCGTGCGCCGCCCGAGGCCGGGGGCGATCGCCGCCGTCGCGGCCTCGGCCGCCCTGGTCCTGCTGGGGGGCCATGTCCAGACGGGTGCCCATTGCTTCATGCTGGCCTCGCTTTATGTCCTGATCCGAACCGCCCCCGGCCGGGCCCGGGATGCGGCCGCGTTGTCGCGTGCCGGGAAGGCTGCCGCCGGCTGGGCAGCGGCCATGCTCCTCGGCGTCCTGACCGCGTCGGTGGCCGTCCTCCCCCTGGGGGCCTACCTGTCCCGCAGCCCGGCCTGGGAAGATCGGACTCAGGAAAAGGGATCGCCCTGGACCCTCGCCTCTCCGAGGCTGCTGGAAGCGGCCAATACGGCATTGCCGAACCTGTACGGGAACCAGCGGCGCGGCCAGCCGAACCTGGCCCGGGCGCTGGGGGTGAACAACCAGAACGAGGCCGCGGCCGGGTTCGCCGGCCTGGGCACCCTGATCTGGCTCGCCCCGGTCGGGATCGCGCTCGGGAACGGCCGCATCTGCACCTTCCTGGTCGCGGCGGCGGGCCTGGGGGCCTTCGCGAGTTTCCGCCTGCCACCGATCGACAATCTCTTGCGAGCACTCCCCGTGCTCGACGTGACCGACCACCGGCGGATGACCCTCTGGATCGCCTTCGGGCTCGTCGGCCTGGGGGCGATCGGGCTCGATCGGCTTGTCGCCTGGAAACCATCGAAGCCCTGGCGTGTTTGGATGGGGTGCTGGGGCGCCGCGGCCCTCGTCCTCGCGTCCGTGGCGCTCGCGCTGCCGCGCTGGGAATCGTCGATCCACGAGCACGCCCTCGCCCACTACTCCCGGGCCTCGGCGCAGTCGGCCGACCTCGACCCGGGCGATGCCCGGCTCCTGGCCGACCGGCAGGTCCGCAACCTGATGGGGGGCTATCGGGCCTCGCTCGGCCTGAGTGCCACGCTCCTCGCGACCCTCACCCTGGTCGCCGCCGTCCCCGCCGTCAGGCGACGCGGGCGGGCGATCGTGCTGGGGCTCGTCGTGCTCGACCTGATCGCGACCTTTTGGGGGGCGAACCCGACCATCGCCCGCCGCGACTACCTGCCGGAAGGCCCGCTCATCGCCCACCTGAAACGCGAGGCAGCTCCGCCCGCCCGCATCCTGGGCGTCGGCATGGAGCTTCCGCCGAATATGCTCATGCGTTATGGGCTTGCCGACCTCCGGTGTTACGACGCCGTCGAGCTGGCCTCCCTCGCCGAATGGCTCGCCCCGCTCTACGAGCCGTCCGGGGGCCGACCCGAGGCGCGCTCCAGCCGTCGCCAGGTCACCTGGGAAGGGGTCGCTCGGGCCCGAGGCCTCCTCCGGGAGTGCCGGGTGGCCGCCGTCGTCGGGGCCACCCCGCCCCCGGAGGGGCTGTTCGACCGGGTCGTCCCCGTGGGCCGGGTCTGGGTGGGCCACTGGGAATCCCCGGAGTCCCCGGCGCGCATCGTCGAGATGAGCGGCGGCCGGATCGTGGTCGAACGAAGCGGCTCGATCCCATTGTCTGCTCATGTGAAGGGATCAAGTGATGAGCAAATTCGGATTCCCGTGGCTTCCGTCCCCGGGTGGCGGGCCTGGTGCGGCCGGCGCGAGCTGCCGGTCTCGCGCGGCCGGGGGCCGTTCCTCCGGGTCGCGGCGCCGGCGGATTGGGGGCGGATCGAGCTGGCCTACGATCCGCCCGAAGTCCGCTGGGCGCTGCGGGGATCGCTGCTCGGCCTCTCGGGCCTCATCGTGCTGGCGGGCCTTGAGTCCGTGAAAAACCGGACAAAGCCACTTGGACCCGCTCCGCGCTTGGCGTTAGAATCGAATCCGTTGGTTACCGGGGACCGGCCGTCCGGCTCGTCCCCTCAGTTCGAAGGGTACAACGCTGATGGTCCACTACACGTGTGATCTGTGCGGTAAGGATCTCTGCGCAGGCGAACCGCGCTTTGTCATCAGGATCGAGGCCTACCCCGGGCACGACCCCGACCAGATCACCGATGCCGACCTCGACGACGACCACATGGAGGCCGTCGCCGAAGCCCTTCGGAACGAGGAATACCAGGCCTCAGACTCCCATCAGGACCAGGGCTACCGGGGGTTCCGCTACGACCTCTGCCCCTCTTGCCATCAGAAATTCCTGAAAGATCCGCTCGGCCGCGACCTGATCCGCGCGCTCGACCTGAGCAATTTCAGCAAGAACTGAACACAAGATCATCCGTGATGCGGGGGTGGACCTTGATCGATCGGTCCACCCCGCGTCGCTGCCGCCCGTCTCGCCTCGAAAAGCAATGGCCCCCGGACGCTCAGCGGGCGATCATCAGGATGACGTTCGACACGAGCGACAGGCCGAGCAGGATGGCGAGCACGGTGATGATGTTGTTCCTCGCGTTGACGATCCCGGCCAGCTCGACCCGCTCCTCGTCGGTCATGCCGGGGCCGTGCGCCTCGCCGTAGAAGGCCTCGTCCTCGTCGGCGTCCCCCTCGGCCAGCTTGGCGAGGGTGTCGGCCTTCTGCTCGGCGATGACCGGCCGCTTGCCCTCGATCAGCGCCTTCAGGTCGATGATCACGTCGCCGGGGTCGCGATAGCGGTTCTCCCGGTTGCGGGCCATCATGGTCTCGACCACCTCGCCCAGCCCGCTGGAGAGGCGGGTATTCAGGTGGTCGGGTGGGGTCAGGGTGATCGACTTGTCGACGTGCTTCTTCATCACCTCGGTCGGGTCGTCCCCCGGGAAGGGCGGGCGGCCGGTGACCATGTGGTAGAGCGTCGCGCCGAGGTTGTAGATGTCGCTCCGGATGTCGACGTCCGTGGCCCCGCGCACCTGCTCCGGGCTGATGTAGTAGGGCGTGCCGATGGCCATGCCCGCCTCGGCCACCGCCTGCTTCTCGTCGGCGGTCAGGCGGGCCAGGCCGAGGTCGGCCAGCTTCACGTTGCCGTCCTTCGTCAGGATGATGTTCTCGGGCTTGATGTCGCGGTGAATCAATCCCCGCTCGTGGGCGTGCTTCATGGCCTCGGCCACGGCCAGGACGACCCGGAGCGCCTCGGGCTCGTCGTAGATGTGGCCGCCCTCGATCACGTCCTTGATCGTCGTGCCTTCGACGAACTCCATGACGAAGAAGTGCAGGCCGTTGACCTCGCCCGCGTCGATCGCGTTGACGATGTTCGGGTGGTTCAATCGGGCGGCGATGGTCGCCTCGCGCTGGAAGCGCCGGATGAATTCCTTGTTGCGGGCCAGCACGTCGAGCAGGACCTTCACGGCCACCACCCGGTCGACGCTCGTCTGCTTGGCCTTGTAGACGATCCCCATCGACCCCTTGCCGAGCTTCTCCAGCAGTTGATAGCCGGGGATCTCGTGCTTCTTCTGCGACTCGCGTCCCAGGTCGCGGAGCAATCGCTGGGCCTGGGTCGGGGTCAGGGCCTTGGCCGCGACCAGCACCTCGAGCAGGCCCTTGCCCTCGGCCTGGCCCGACTCGGCAAGCCGGGCGCGGTGGGCCTTGCAGGTCTGCAGCTCCTGGTCGGTCACGAGCCCCCGCCGGATGACGGTCTGTTCCAGATTCGCCTCCGAGAGGGCCGACAACCCCGCCCCCGCCGACTTCGGGCCGGCGGGGGCCTGCCTCGGGAGGCTCGATGCCCGGGCCGCGGGCGGGGCGCCGGCACTCGGCTTCGCGTCTCCGCCCGCCGCGGGGGCGGCCGGGGGCGTCGTCGGCGGTGCAGCGGCTTCGGGCGGGCCCGGAGTCTTTCCTTCGGCAGAGGTGCCCATAAGCGTCATTCCGTTGGCGAGGTCGGTCGATCGGATGGTTGAGGCGCGAGGCGACGTGTTCGAACCGGCCAGGGTCACTGATGTAACCAATCGAAGTTCGCGAGGGGCGAGGCGTCGATCGGAGCCGGGTTTTTTCGTAGTATGAAGCGCCGCTTGAGATTGTCAACGGGCGTCCCGGTCCCGAACGGGGCCGACGGCGCCCCTCGCGGAGGCCCCCGGGCCAAACGGCCCCGGCGGCGGCATCGCATCGAAGGGCGAATCGGTTTCGAGATGCACCCTTCATTCTACGGGCGTCCGGCAAGCCGGGTGACCCTTCCCGAGAATCGAACCCTCCCCACGCACAACGAACCCAAGAGCGAGGAGACGCAGTGGCCACGATCGGAGTGATCCCCGGTGATGGTGTTGGTCCTGAGGTGATCGGCGAGGCGCTCGCCATCCTCCAGGACCTGGGATCGGCCCACGACCTCGGGCTGTCGTTCCAGTCGTTCGACCTGGGGAGCGACCGCTACCTCCGATCCGGGGAGGTCCTGCCCGACTCGGTGTTGCAGGAACTCGCCGGCTGCGACGCCATCCTGCTGGGGGCGATCGGCGACCCCCGCGTCCCCCCCGGGGTCCTGGAGAAGGGGCTCCTGCTCCGCATCCGGTTCGAGTTCCAGCAGTACATCAACCTCCGCCCCGTGCAGCTCATGCCCGGCGTCGAGACGCCGATCAAGGGCAAGGGGCCGGGCGAGATCGACATGGTCGTCGTCCGCGAGAACAACGAGGACCTCTACGTCGGCGCCGGCGGCTTCACCCGCAAGGGGACGCCCGAGGAGGTCGCCATCCAGACCTCCATCAACACCCGGGCCGGCGTCGAGCGCTGCCTCCGCTACGCCTTCGCCCTGGCCGAGAAACGGGCCAAGGATCGCGTCTTCCCCGGACTCAGCCCGGCCGCCCGAGACGCCGGCAAGCGCGGGCTCGTCTCGCTGGTCGCCAAGACCAACGTCCTGACCTTCGCCCACGACCTCTGGAACCGGGCCTTCGAGGAGGTCGCCCCCGACTACCCGACGCTCGCGACCGACTACCACCACGTCGACGCCTGCTGCATGCGGATGGTCGTCGCGCCCGAGCGGTACGACGTGATCGTCACCACCAACATGTTCGGCGACATCATCACCGACCTGGGCGCCGTCCTGCAGGGGGGCATGGGGGTCGCCTCCTCGGGCAACCTGAACCCCGAGCGGGCCTTCCCCAGCATGTTCGAGCCGGTCCACGGCTCGGCCCCCGACATCGCCGGCACCGGCAAGGCCAACCCGATCGCCGCGATCCTCTCGATCGGGATGCTGCTCGACCACCTCGGCGCCCCCGAGGCCGCCGGGTCGGTCCGATCGGCCGTGGCCCGGATCCTGGCCGATCCGAACGGCCCGAAGACCCCCGACCTGGGCGGTACCGGCTCGACCTCCGAGGTCGGCCGCGCCATCCGAGAGGCGGTCAGCCGCGCCTGAACGCGGAAACGCCCCGGTGATCGATCGGTCCTGAAGCCGATCCGGTCACCGGGGCGTTCGATCCTGCCGGGGATCACCCGGGCGAACTGCCGACGCCTCAGCGGCGTCGGCGGGGCGGCGGGCCCGAGGGGGGCGGATTCTGGTTCGACAGGAACGGCACCTCGTTGCCGTGGGCGTCGACGATCTGCACGACCAGGTGCTCGCGGACGGCCCGGTTGACCGGGCAGATCTGGATCGCGATCGACGAGCCGGACTCGATCGCCGCCAGCTCCTGACGCTTGCGGTTGTTCAGGAACGTGGCCACGTCTTCACACACGTCGACCCGGATGCCCCGGACCCCCTCGCGGTGGATGGCGAAGGCGATCAGCCGCATGGCGTCGATGGCCATGCTCTCGACCGTCTTGACCAGGCCGCCGCCGCCGCAGTGGTCGCACTCGTGGTAGACCGACCGCTTCAGGCTCGGCCGGATCCGCTGGCGGGTCATCTCGATCAGGCCGAACTGGCTCATGCGGAGGATCTTCGTCCGGGCCCGGTCGCGCTTGACCGCCTCACGCAGGGCCCGCTCGACCCCCCGGCGGTGCCGCTCGTCCCTCATGTCGATGAAGTCGTTGACGATCACCCCGCCGAGGTCGCGCAGGCGGAGCTGCCGGGCGATCTCCTTGGCGGCCTTCAGGTTCATCTCGTAGGCCGTGCGCTCGGCGTCGTCCTCGACCCGGAAGTTGCCGCTGTTGACGTCGATCGCCACCAGGGCCTCGGTCTGGTCGATGACGATCGAGCCGCCCTCGGGCATGTGCACCTGCCGGCGCTGGATCTTGTTGATCTCCTCTTCCAGGCCGTACTTCTGGAACAGGGGGACCTTCCCCTCGTACAGCTTCAGCCGGTCGACGAAGCGGGGCATGACGACCTGGAGGAACTCCCTCGCCCGCTCGTACGCCTGCGGCTCGTCGATCCAGATGGTGTCGATCTCGGAATTGAAGATGTCCCGGATCGTTCGGATGATCATGTCCGATTCTTGGTAGATCGGCGCCGGGGTCCGGGCCTTCTTGATCCGCCGGAGGATCACCTTCCAGAGCCGGAGCAGGTAGGCCAGGTCGCGGGCCAGGTCGCGCTTCGAGCGGTCGAGCCCGGCCGTCCGGACGATGAAGCCGAGCCCCTTCGGCGGGTTCAGCTCGTGCATGATCTGCCGGAGCTTGCGGCGCTGCCCCTCGTCGGCGATCTTCCGGGAGACCCCCACGCGGTTCAGGCCGGGCATCAGGACCAGGTAGCGGCCGGGGATGCTGATGTAGGTCGAGAGGGTCGGCCCCTTCGTGCCGATCGACTCCTTGATGACCTGCACCAGGACCTCGTCGCCCCGCTTGAAGACCTCCTGGATCGGCGGCTTGACGGTGACGCGGCGGCCGCCCCGGACGACGGTCGTCTCCCGAGCCGAGTCGTCGTCCTCGTCGTCGTCGCGCGATCGGCCCTGGCCCCCCTGGCCCCGGAAGCCGACCTCGCGTTCGAGCACCCGGATCTCCTCGATCTCTCGGGCGATCTCCTCCAGGAGTTCCGGCTCGATGTCCTCGGAAACGACCTCCTGGTCGTCGGCGTCGCTGTCGTCGCCGTCGTCGCCGTCGAAGTCGTCCTGGTCGTCGTGGTCCACGAAGTCGAATTCGTTCGCCAGGGCCGACTCGTCGATCAGGGCGGGGGGCTTGCCCAGGTCGGACTGGGCCGCGGCCGCGTCGGGCGACTCGTCGCGATCGGCCTCGAAGCCCGGCTCGCGGTCGCGGTCGCCCCGGCCGCGTCGGCGGCGTCGGCGGCGTCGGCGGCGGTTCTCATCGTCGTCGCCGTCGGCGTCGCCCCGGGCGTCGGCGTCGAGCGTCGGCAGATCCGGCTCCTCCAGGTCGCTCGACCGATCGAGCAGCTTGGCCCGCTCGCGACGCGGGACGTACCCGGGCTCCCCGGCGCGGTCGATCCGGCGAGGGCGGCCGGGGCCGGCCGACTCTCCCGGCTCCGATTCCCGGCCCTCGGGCGATTCTCCCTCGGCGCCGGGGCCGCGCGGCAGGCCCCGGGCGGGGCGTTCCCGGTCGCCCCGGCCTCGGATCGAGTCGCGACCGGATCGCGGGCGGCGCTCGGCGCCTTGCTCGGCGGCCTCGTCGGCTCGGTCCCGGCCGGGCAGTTCCGGGGCCGGCCCGAACAGGTCGTCGTCCCCCTCGGTCGGGGCCGGGGCGTCCCATTCGCCCCGGCCTCGGCGGCGGGCCGGACCTCGGCCCGATCGCGACGGGGGGCCCGATCGGCCGGCCGATTCGTCGTCGGCCTCTCGGGGGCCGTCGGGCCGATCCTCGGCCGACTCCGGGCGGGCCGCAGGCCGGCCGCGCTGGGTCCGGTTCGGGGGCAGATCCCCTTCGTAGTCTTCGGGTTCCGGCTTGCGTTCGACGGACCAGCGGTAGGAGAACGAGGTCTCCTCGGGCTCCGGCTCCGTCCCCGGCTCCGACGAGCGGCCCCGGCGCGGGCCCGTCGGGTCGTCGGACCCTTCGCTCTCCGGCGCGAGCCCCCGGCCGAACTCCCGGGGGCCTTCCAGCGAAGGCCGGGCGGCGGAGCCGGTGGCCTTCTCGAAGCGGGCCCGGGCGGGCGGGGGGCGATCGGCCGGCTCGGGATCGGGTTCCGGCTCGGGGGGCAGCCCGGCCTCCGGGGGATCGAGCGGGTCGTCGGTCAGCCCTTCGCCGAATCGACGGGGGCGGGAGCGGTCGCGGCGGCCCTTCTCGGAGAGGTCGGGGCGGTCGCGTTCCCGGTCGCGCATCCGGCGTTCGCGGATCTTGTCCCGGCCCCGGCTGCGGCCCCGAGGGGCCCGCGGGGCCTGGTCGTCGTCAGAGTCCTCGTCGTCCGGCTCCGCGTCGGCCGGGTCGGGCAGGTCGCGGTCGAGGTCGAACTCGTCCTCGTCCTCGCCGTTGAATTCGTCGGCCTGGCGATCGCGCGACCGGGGTTCGTCGCGGCCGCGATCCCGATCCCGATCCCGGGTCAGGTCCCGGTCGCGGCGGCGATCGGGCAGCGGTCGGCGATCGGCGACCGGTTCCTCGGCCTCGAAGGGCAGGGGGGCGTCGTCCTCGTCTCGGGCCGGTTCCTCGCGGTCTCGGCCTCGACCCCGGGGGCGATCGGGGCGGGAGGATCGAGATCGGGGGCGCCGGTCGTCGTCGGTCTCGGCGCCGGATGAGGAGCCGCGTTCCGGGCCGGTGGGCAGCTTCGGTCGCGGGTCGCGGCCGCGATCCCGGGCGCCGAGCACCGCGTCGTCGTCGATCTGCTCGCGGTAGTAGCGGGGTTCGACGTCGGAGACGTGCAGGAAGCCGTTGCGACCGACGGAGAAGTCGACGAAGGCGGCCTGGATGGCCGGCTCGATGTTGACGATCCGGCCCTTGTAGATGTTGCCGGTGTAGTTCTCCAGGCTGGTCCGCTCGACGTAAAGCTCCTCGAGGATGCCGTCTTCGACGATGGCGATGCGGCACTCCTCGGGCTGGAGCACGTTGATCAGCATTTCTTTGGATTTGCTCATGCCTCGGTCAATCTCCGGGCGATGGGGTTGTGGCCAGCCGGATCGGCCCGAGAGGCCCAGGCCGGCCGGCCGCCCGTCGCCTCGACGCCGCGCGAGGCGGCGGAGGCTTGGAGGGGCCGGGCGGGGCTGGGCGGCGGCAGTCGGGTAGGGCTCGGCTGGTCATGGGCTCTGGCCAGATCGCGACGCCGAGGGTCTCGGTCACGTTGCGTCGCGAGAGGCTGGGGGTGATGGGGATGATCCCGAATGATCGGGGACGGTAGAGGTCACGGGTGACTCGGTCGTGAGGGCCACCTCGGTCCGGGAAAGGACGGTGCCGGCGGCCATCAGGTCGCGAAGGCCGAGGACATCGAGCACTTCCTCCGGCCGGGCGGAGACCCCGGCGTCGATCTTCAGCCGGAGCCGCAGCGCGCCTTCGGCCGGATCGACCCGGGCTTCGAGCACCGAGGACCGCAGGTCGAGGGGCACGTCGCGGCCGGGCTTCCGGCGGACGTAGGGGCAGCTCTGGCGGCCGAGCAGGGCGGCGACGGCCTCGGCCGCCGGCCCCCGGCGGTCGTCCGGCAGGGGGAACAGGTACTCGACGCTGGCGACGCGGCCGGGGCGGCCCGGGGCCGAAATTGCCTCCAGGAAATCCAGGCCGGGCGGAGCGACGTCGGAGAGGCGTCGCAGCACCTCGACGGGCCGGAGCGGCTCGGCCAGTTCCAGTTCCAGGACCTCGCGGCGCCCTTCGATACCGAGGGCCAGGGCCAGCGGGAACGAGAGCTTCGGCCGGGGGTTGAACCCCTGGCTCTGGGCGACGGGGAGGGCCGCCCGGCGCAGCACCCGCTCCAGGCAGCGCATCAGGTCGTGATGGCTGACGAGGCGAAGGTCGCCGCGTTTGGCGAATCGGATCCGGAGCCGTGAAGTGGCGTCGTCCATGGGACCTGGGGTGACAGCGGCCGGTCGCTCGAGGACGGGTCGAACGGGGAGAAGGGGGTCCGGTCGGCACGGGCCGGGGGGCCGGAGGTCCCGGAGCCGGCGACGAGCCGAAACCGGGTGGGGGATGACGAGGCCAGCCCCTGATCGCGTCGCCAGGCGAGGCGAGGCGGAGGGGCGGCGGGAGGGGCCGCTACTGACGGGCCAGGTCGGGCTCGCTCGGGTCATCGGGCAGGGCGAGACGGAGGGCTCGGGTCAGCAGGGCATGCACGTCGTCCGCCGTGTCGCACTGGAGCGCCTCTCGGGCCACGGCCCGGGCCTCGTCCAGACGGATGGCTCGGATGACGCGTTTGACCTCCGGGAGCTGGTGCGGCGGGGTGCTCAATTGGCGGATCCCCAGGCCCAGCAGCAGCATCGTGTAGAGTGGTTCGCCGGCGATTGACCCGCAGACGGTCAGTTCGATCCCGGTGGCGTCGGCGGCCCGAGCGACCATGTCGATCAGGCGGAGCACGGCCGGATCGGCCGAGTTGTACAGGTCGGCCACGGTCTCGTTGGTCCGATCGGCGGCGAGGATATACTGGGTCAGGTCATTGGTACCGATGGAGAAGAAGTCCACCTCCTTTGCCAGCTGGTCGCTCATGATGGCCGCGGCCGGCACCTCGATCATCGCGCCGACGGGCAGGTCGGAGCGGGCCGGAACTCCCTCGGCGGCCAGCTCGGCGGCCACGTCGCGGAGGATCGCGCGGGCCTGCCGGAACTCGGTGAGGGTGGTCACCAGGGGGAACATGATGCGGACATCGCCGCCGACGGCCGAGGCGGCCCTGAGGATCGCGCGGAGCTGGGTCCGGAAGGGGCCCAGCTCGCGGAGCGATCGGCGGAGGCTGCGCAGGCCGAGCGCCGGGTTCGGCTCGATGTGCTGGGGGCGACCCGGTTCGACCTTGTCGGAGCCGAGGTCGAGGGTCCTGATCGTCACGGGGCGGCCGGCGGCGGCCCGGATCACCTCGGCATAGGCGGCCGTCTGCTCGTCCTCGCCCGGGGGGCCGTCGGCCCCGAGGTAGAAGAACTCGGTCCGGAACAGGCCGATCCCCTCGGCCCCTCGCTCGCGGCAGGCCTCGACCTCGGCCGGGAACTCGATGTTGCCGAGCAGGCGGATGCCGGCCCCGTCGGCCGTCTCGGCCGGCAGGTCGGAGAGCTGGGCCAGCTCGGCGAACCGATGGGCCTGCTCGACGGCCCGGATGCGGTAGCGGTCGAGGGTCGGCTCGTCGGGGTCGAGCACGATCAGCCCGGCGTCGCCGTCGATGATGGCCATCTGGCTGTCCCGGGCCTGGTCGAGCGCGCGGCCGAGGCCGACGACGGCCGGGATCTCCAGCGCCGCGGCGATGATCGCCGTGTGGCTGGTCCGGCCGCCCGACTCGGTGGCGAAGCCGAGGACCCGGGCGGTGTCCAGGGCGGCGGCCTCGCTGGGGGTCAGGTCCTCGGCCAGCAGCAGGAGCGGCTCGACGGCCGAGTCGGCCGGAGACGGGGAGGGCGGGTGGTCGGTCAGTTGGTCGAGGATGCGGCGCTGGATGTCCCGGACGTCGGCCGCGCGGGCCGAGAGGTGGGCGGCCCCCAGGTGCTCGAGCCGCCGGGCGTAGCCGTCGAGGACCTCGAAGATGGCGTGCTCGGCGGTGACCAGGTCGCGAGCGATCCGGGTGGCGGCCTCGTTGCGGAGCATCGGGTCGGCGATCATCCGGACGTGGGCCGAGAGGATGTCGGCGTATTGCGGGCCGAGCCGCTGCCGGGCGTCGCGTTCGGCGGCCTCGGCGTCGACGCGGGCCGATTCGACCGCCCGGTCCAGGCGGAGCCGCTCGAGGTCGACGGCCGAGGCGGGGATCGTCCGTCGGGTCAGTCGAGGCCCTCGGGGGGCCAGAATGAGCAAGGGTCCGATGGCGACGCCGGGGCTGACGGCGATTCCCCGGAGAACCCTCATCGTCCTGGGTGGGGTGGCGGGGGATGACACGGCGAGATCCCTGGGCGTCGGGGGGGCGAGAGACGTCGCGTCGAGGGCCGTTGCGATCGGGTCGAGGGCCGCTGACGGCACGGCGTCGGCCGGCGCGGGACGCGCGCCGGGAGTCATGGTTGCAGCCCTCCGGGCGGGCTGGAGTCGGTATCGCGGTCGCTGTCGCTGTCAGTGTCGGTATCGGTGCGGGAACCGGTCGCGCCGCCGGTGCTGGGGGGCGGGGCCGGGGGGTCGACGGTGCCGGCCTTCTCGCCGAAATGGGTGGCGACCAGTTCGACCAGGGCGGTGACGGCCGCCTCGGCGTCGGGCCCCTGGGCTTCGAGCTCGAGCCAGGAGCCGCACTCGGCGGCCAGGGTCATCAGGTCGAGGATGCTCTTGCCGTTGCAATCGCGGCCTTCGTAGCGGACCCGGACATCGGCGCGGAACTGCCCGGCCAGGCCGACGAATTTCTCGGCGGGACGGAGGTGCAGGCCGTACGGGTTGGTGATTTCCACCCGACGACGAACTGGGGAGTGGTCCTGACTCATCAGCGGTCCGGTCCGGCGAGGGCCGACAACAGGAGCGGCCATCGGCCTGGGGTCACGAAGATCTGGGGGCATCACAGCGACCGTCCCTTCGACGTCCGCAAACGCAACACGCAAAAACCAAGGGGCGAGTGTCGCCCCGGGGCCGCCGGCGGGGGCCGGGGCGGCCTCAGGGGCTGGACTGATCGGCCTCGTCGAGCACGTCGAGGATCTGCTCCCGGCTCCTCGCCTGGCGGAGGAACCGGACGAACTGCTCGTCCTTCAGGTGGCGGGAGATGTTCTCGAGGGCCCGGAGGTGGTCGCCCGGCTGGTTCGGGGGCGAGACGAGGAGGAACAGGATGTCCACCGGCTCGCCGTCGAGGGCCGCGAACTCGACCCCCTTGTTCGACAGGGCGACGGTGCCGATCAGGCGGTCGACCATCGGGTGCCGGGTGTGGGGGACGGCGACCCCCTGGCCGATGCCGGTCGAGCCGAGTTCCTCGCGGTTGAGGATCGCCCGGGTCACGCCCTCCAGGTCCGAGTCGCTCAGCCGACCGGCGTCGCGGAGGCCCGAGACGATCTCGCGGATCGCCTCCTCCTTGGTCGTGGCCTGGAGGTCGACGATCACCGCGTCGCGAACGACGAAATCCGAAAGTTTCATGCGGTTCTCCATCCATCGAGGCGAAGCCGGCCCCGAAGGATCGTGCGGCTCGACGCCTCAGAGGTCCCCCGAAGGTTGCCGGACGGGGCGGCCGGGCCCGGTTCAGTCAACCTGGGGGCGGGGGGCCTCAGACGATTCGGGCGGCTCGGGAAGGTCCGGCCGCGTGGGAGAGGTGCCACCGTGGGGGACCTCGTCTTTATGGTCCTGAATGCGATCCTTGTAACGGCGAATCTGCTGCTCGATCATGTGAACCACCTGGTCGGTCACCGTCTCGAGCCCCGGGGCATCGCTCCGGGCCACGAAGTCGTGCTTGTGCTCGGCGGAAACGACCATCTCCATCGACCAGCCGTTCTTGGGGTGGTCGATGACAACATCAATCTCCATCAGGCGGTTAAAGTACTTTAGCAGCTTTTCGGCCTTTTGTTGCACGTATTGCTGCTGGTTTGGATCGAGGGTGAGGCCATGACGGGTTGAAATTTCGATATGCACCCGAAAACTCCTTGCCGCGTGCCCGTCGTTCTTGGGGATGGTTTCGCTTGAATCGGTCGGGCGCGCATCGAGATTAACGCCTGGGGACCGTCGGGGTCAAGGGTCCTGCGGCGGGCGCCCCGGGGGGCGGGGCAGGCCGGGTCGGGGGGCGGCCGGGGCTATGACCGGCCGGGCCGATCTCGTATGCTCCGGGGGCCTTCGCGAACCGCCGAACGAGCTGCCCGGGGGAGGGGCCGACGCCGATGGCCGATGTCTGGACACAAGTGTACGACCCGTTCGACGCCTGGCCGCTGTCGACCCTGGCGGCCTCGGTGCCGGTGCTGGTCTTGCTGGGGTTGCTCGGGTCGGGGAAGGCCTCGGCCTGGCAGGCGGCGCTGGCGGGCCTCGCGTCGGCGATGGCGATGGCCATCGGGATCTTCGGGATGCCGGCCGACCTGGTGGTGGCCGGGGCCGGCGTGGGGATGGTCTTCGCCTTCTTCCGGATCGTCTGGCTGATCACGGCGGCGGTCTTCCTCTATAATATTGCCGTGGAGACCGGGCAGTTCGAGGTGATGAAGGCGTCGATCGCCCGGCTCTCGGACGACCGGCGGATCCAGGCGATCCTGGTGGCCTTCAGCTTCGGGGCGTTCATCGAGGGGGCCGCCGGGTTCGGGGCACCGGTGGCCATCTCGGCGGCCTTCCTGGTGGGCCTCGGGTTCCGGCCCTTGCAGGCGGCGATCCTCTGCCTGGTGGCCAACACGGCCCCGGTGGCCTGGGGGGCGATCGGCACGCCGATCCGGGCGCTGGGGGAGGTGACGAGCCTCGACACCGAACTGCTCAGCGCGACGGCCGGGCGGATCTTGCCGTTGCTCTCGGTGATCGTGCCCTGGTGGCTGGTCCGGATGATGGTCGGCTGGCGCGAGACGGTCGCGGTCTGGCCGGCGCTGGTGGTCATCGGCGGGTCGTTCGCGGCGGCGCAGTTCGTCTGGTCGAACTTCGTCGGGTACGAGCTGGTCGACATCGTCTCGTCGATCGCGAGCCTGGCGGCGGGGATGCTCCTGTTGCGGGTCTGGAAGCCGAGGCAGGTCTGGCACTTCCCCGAGGAGCGGGCCGAGGCGGCCGAGGGGCCGGTCGAGACGGCGTATGACACCGTCGGCGACCTGACCCCGGCCCGGGTGGCCCGGGCCTGGATGCCGTTCGGCCTGCTGACGATCATGGTCATCCTCTGGGGGATTCCGGGGATCAAGGGGGTGCTGGAGGCGTCGACCTCGTGGAACCCGCCGATGGCCCGGCTCAGCGTGCCGATCGGGGAGGCGGCCCCGGCGCTCGGTTGGCCGAGGCCGGTGCTGGAAGAGGCGGCGGAGAAGGGGCAGGCGTTCGTCTCTCGGGTGGTCAAGGGGGAGGCGATCACCGGGAGGGCCGAGCCGGAGGCGGCCGACTTCGAGAAGGTGACGCTCGACATCGCGCCGGTCGCCTCGACCGGGACGGCGATCCTGATCGCGGCGATCCTGAGCGGGGTCCTGCTCGGGCTGGGGCCGAGGGGGCTGGCGAGGGTCTTCGGGCTGTCCGTCTATCGCCTGCGGTGGGCGGCGGTGGCGATCCTGTGCATGCTGGGCCTGGGGTTCGTGACGAAGCTGGCGGGCATGGATGCGGTGCTGGGGCTGGCCTTCACCCGGACCGGGCCCTGGCTGTATCCGATCTTCGGCACCCTGCTCGGCTGGCTGGGGGTGGCCCTGACCGGCTCGGACACGGCGAGCAACGTGTTGTTCGGCAACCTGCAGCGGATCACGGCGGAGAAGCTGGGGCTGGACCCGATCCTGATGGCCTCGGCCAACACGACCGGCGGGGTGATGGGGAAGATGGTCGATGCGCAGTCGATCGTCGTCGCCGCGGCGGCGACGGGAGAGGGGGGCCGCGAGGGGACGATCCTCCGCGCCGTCTTGATCCACAGTCTTGCCCTGGCCTTCATCGTCGGGGGAGTGGTCTGGCTCTATGCCCATGTCTTCCCGGGCCTCGTCCCCGGCTCGTCCGCCGAGCCGGTGGGTTCAGCGACGGCATCGGCGACGGCGACGGAATGATCGGAACGACTCGGGTGCGCCGCTGGGTGCGCTTGCCGGTGCGCCCCGGGTGCGCCGCTGGGTGCGCCCCGGGTGCGCTTGCCGGTGCGCTCGATCGCAGAAGGAGCGGTTTGGCGTAAGTCCTTTAATTCGAGAGGGCTTGAGGCTGAGTCGGGTGCATCCGTTTCGGGATCGAGGTGGGCGGAGCCTGGGCGTGATCCCGGCTTCGTTTCGTCGGAAGATTGGCTTTGTTTGGAGAGAACATTGGCTCGTTTGGGGAGAGACTCGGGTTCGTTTGGTGAGGGTGGGGATTGGGTGCGCTTGGTTTGAGGGCAGAACGATTGGGGTAATTGATGGTGTGTTGCAAGCATGGGTGTTTGGCGTCAAGCGGGAATGGGAGCGCTCGTCGGAAGGGAGTGAGGAAGCTCCTCGAACGATATGGTCGAGAAATCGGGGGGTGGTAGTCACTTTTTGTTCGGGAAATGAGGACGGGAACGGGCGTCGGGGGTGATCGACCCGTGGGGGAACGCGGTCAGAATCGTGGGGCCGACGCGCCTGGGGTGGTAAACGGAGGAGAAGGAAAACGAACCAGGGTCAGAACGATGGGTTTGCTTCAGGATCGCGCGGCGGCGCGACCGATACAAACCGACGAATCGGCATCGTCGGCGGCGTTTCTCGGCCGATCGGCGAGGGATCGCGAGCGATGCGTGTTTGAACCCTTGGGTGGAGATGACGTGTGACGATCCTCTGGCTCGCTCTGGTCGTTGGGCAGGTTGGGCCGCCGAGCGACCTGCCACCGTTGCCGGACGCTCGGCCGATGGAAGCGAGGACCGGGCCCGCGGCCCCGGCCGAGGCGGGGGGCATGACGGTCGCCGAGCTGGAACAGATCGCCTTGCAGTCGAATCCGACCCTGGCGCAGGCGGCCGAGCGGATCGGCCAGGCGCTGGGCAACGTCGATCAGGCCGGGAGGTATCCGAACCCGATCGCCGTCTGGAACTCGCAGAGCCTCGGGGCGGACGGGACGATGGGGACCCAGGGCGGGTTTATCCAGCAGCCGATCGTCACCGGGGGCAAGGTGCGGGTCAATCGGTCGCGATACGAGGTGGACGTCGCGATTGCGCGGTGGTCCCTGGTCGAGCAGCAGTATCGGGTGGTCAACGGGGTCCGGCTCCGCTGCTGGCAGATTCTGGCGCAGCAGCGGTTGCTGGACGCCCGGGCCGGTCTGGTTCGGATGGCGGATGAGGTGGTGGAGCTGACCCGGGCGAAGGTCGAGAGCGGCCATGCGTCGGAGGCGGATCTGCTGCTGGCGGAGAACGACGCGACTTCCATGCGATTGAATCGGGAGCAGTTGGAGGACCGGTATCAGAACTCGTGGCGAGAACTTCGGGCGTATCTCGGGGTTCCGGACATGGAGCCGGTCTGGTTGTCGGGGGACCTGGAGCGGCGGCCGGGGCCGGTCTCGTGGGAGGAGGCGCTGGCGTACCTGCAGGAAGGCAGCCCGGAGATCAAGATTGCCGAGCTGCGGATCCTGCGGGCGCAACGGGACCTGAGGCGCGAGGAGGTCGAGCCGATCCCCGACCTGATCCTCCGGGGCGGGGCGGCCCACGACCTGTCGAACGACGACACGCTCGGGATTCTCCGCGTGTATGTCGATTTGCCGATCTGGGACCGGAACCAGGGGAACATCCTCACGGCCCGTCACGCGCTGGCCGACATCCGCCGGAACCTCGACCGCGTGCGGCTGTCGGTCGAGCAACGGCTGGCGAGGCGGTTCAACCAGTATCTGACGAGCGTGGCCAACGTCACGCGGTATGAGGACGAGATCGTGCCGAGGGCGCTGCGGGCGTTCGAGATCTACCGCGACGAGTTCGAGGCGGAGGAGGCGAGCTTCTCTCGGGTCCAGTCGGCGCTGGGGGCCTACGCGGACGGTGTCGAGAAACTGTTCCTGGAGTACGAGGAGCTGCGGAACGCCGAGACGGCGATGGAGGGGATGTTGCTGGTCGAGGGCATGGTCGAATCGACGACCCCCCGGCCGCCGAGCGGTGGCCTGCCGAAGGCCCCGACGGGGGGCGGCGCGCCGGTCGGCGGGCGGCCGTCGAGGGACGCGAACTGATGGCCGTGACCCGGAGTCGAATGCGGCGGCGGGGGTCGGGCCTGCGTCTCGGCGGGCTCGTCGCGGTGCTGGCGGTGCTGGTCGGCGGCTGCGCGCACCAGCAGTTGAGCATGAGCACCGTGCTGACGGCGAACAGCTTCCAGACGATCGTCTATCAGATCGTGCTGAACAACATCGCCATGTTCGCCGACGAGCCGACGACCCTTCCCTGGCACGTCCGGGTGCGGGACGGGACGGTCCAGATCCAGGACAGGGTCGGCATCGGGCAGCAGGGGGGCGGGTTCTCGACGTTCGAGGGGGGCGGATTGGGGATCGAGACGTACGGCCCGCAGGGGTCTCGGCAGGTGGCCCTGCAATGGGGGACCGACGCGGTGGGGGACCCGATCCAGCTCTATGCCCTGCAGACGGTCTATCGGCGCGTGCTGGGGCTCCCGCCGATGCCCGAGCCGAACTTCATCGCCGAGGCTCGGCAATTCGGCCGGGGCGGCGGGGATTCGGACGACGAGGATCCGATCGGTGACACCGACCGGGAGACGCGGTCGCTCCTGAGTTCGGTCGAGGTGAGCCGGTCCGGCGAGGTGCCCCGGGGCTGGTTCTTCATCGGCGGGAAGAAGGACGTGCCGAAGTCGGCCCGCTACGTCGGCCGTCACGGCTCGTGTTACGTCTGGGTGATGCCCGAAGGGGTGGGCGGCCTGGCGCGCTTCACCTTGCTCGTGCTGTCGATCGTGAAGTTCGACGCGGCCGAGGAGCAGGGGGGGGGCGGCCTGATGTTCACGCCGGGTTGACGCGGCGGCCGGACGGATCGGGGCGGAGCAGCCGCATGGCGTTGGCGACGACGACGAGGGTCGTGCCGACGTCGGCGGCGATGGCCATCCAGAGGTCGGCCAGGCCGATGGCGGCGAGCAGCAAGACCAGGGCCTTGATGCCGATGGCCAGGGCGATGTTCTGGCGGATGACGGCCAGGGTCCTTCGGCTGTGGCGGACGAGCCAGGGGAGGCCGCGGAGGTCGTCGGCCATCAGGACGACATCGGCGACTTCGAGGGCCGAGGCGCTGGCGATGCCGCCGAGCGAGACGCTGACGCGGGCCTCGGCCAGGGCGGGGGCGTCGTTGACGCCGTCGCCGACCATGCCGGTCGGGCCGAGCTGGGCGTCGAGTTGCTGGACGGCCTCGGCCTTGTCGGCCGGGAGCAGGTTGGCGCGGTGGTCGGTCAGGCCGAGCTCCCGGGCGATGGCGGCGGCGGTCGCCGCGTTGTCCCCGGTGAGCATGACGGAATGGACGCCGAGGCGGGAGAGGTCGGCCAGGATTTCGGCGGCCTCGGGCCGGGGGCGGTCGGCGAGCCGGATCCAGCCGAGCGGGCCGTCGGTCGTGGAGAGGACGACGGCGGTGCCGGGCTGCTGGGCGGCGCTGTCGATGGAGGCGTGGAAGGCGGCGTCGCAGAGCCCGGCCTGATCGACGTAACGATGGCTGCCGATATGATAGCGCGAGGCCTCGACCATGCCGCTGGCCCCGAGGCCGGCCTCGGCCCGGTAGTCGGTGGCCGAGGGGACGGAAAGTTGCTGGTTGCGGGCGTGGCGGGCGATGGCGCGGCCGAGGACGTGTCCGCCGTGGTCGCCGAGGGCCGCGGCGATCCGGAGCATCTCGTCCGGGCCGTCGGCGCCGTTCGGGACGACCTCGACGACGCTCGGGTCGCCGAGGGTGAGGGTGCCGGTCTTGTCGAACGCCAGGACGCGGAGCCGGCCGATCGCTTCGAGGAACTGCCCCCCCTTGACCAGCACACCCTTCCGCGCCGCGCTGGCCAGGGCGCTGACGACGGCCACCGGAGTGCCGATGACCAGGGCGCACGGGCAGGCGACGACCAGGACGACCAGGCCCCTCATGATCCATTCGCGCCAGTCGGCCGATTGCCCGGTCGCCCGGAGCAACAGCGGGGGGACGAACATCAAGGCCACCGCCAGGGCGACGGCGATGGGGGTGTAGACGGCCGAGAAGCGCTCGATGCTCCGCTCCAGGGGCATCCGGCGCGACTGGGCGTCGCGGACGAGGGCCATCGTGCGGGCGAGGACCGAGTCGCGCAGGGGGCGGGTCGCCTCGACCTCCAACGCGCCGGCGCCGTTGACGGTGCCGGCGAAGACCTCGTCGCCGGGCTCCTTGTCGACCGGGACCGATTCGCCGGTGATCGACTTCTGATCGACGGCCGAGCGGCCGACGAGGATCGTGCCGTCGATCGGCACGCGCTCGCCGGCCCGGACGCGGACCCGGCGGCCGGGGGCGACCTGCTCGGCGGGGACCTCGCGGGTCGAGCCGTCGGGTTCGATCAGCTCGGCGGTTTCGGGGGCGACGGCGAGGAGCGATCGGACGGCGCGGCGGGCGCGGGCGAGGCTCTGGGCCTCGAGGGCCTCGGCCAGGCCGAAGAGGAAGGCGACGGTGGCGGCCTCGCCCCACTCGCCGAGCAAGACGGCGCCGGCGATGGCGAGGGTCATGAGCAGGTGGATGCCCAGGTGCAGGCGCTTCAGGGCCCGCCAGGCGTTCGGCAAGAGTTCGACGAGGCCCGCCAGGATGGCGACGGTATAGCCGCCGATCGCCACCACGGCGAGGGGGCCGGCGGCGTGATCGGAGGCCCGACCGAGCCAGGTGAGCCAGTCGGCCGCGGCCCCGACGGCGAGCGCGAGGCCGGAGGCGAGGGTCCAGCCCCAGCGATCCAGCCAGGTGGGCGAGGAGGGGTCTGGTGCGTCGGCCGGCGGGGCGAGGGCCAGGGCGTCGTCGGCGAGCGGCGCGGTGGCCATGCCGGCGAGGCGGGTGACGCGCCCGGCGAGGTCGGCCGGGTTGGTCAGTTCGGGGTCGAAGTCGACGGCGACGGTCCCCCCGGGCGGGTTGACGTCGACCGAGGAGACGCCGGGCGCTCCGTCGAGGGCGGCGCGGATGGGGGGCACCTCGCTCGGGCAATCGAGCCCCTCGACCTTCAAGGTGCAGCGCTCCTGCCGCGCCATGCGCGATCGCCTCCGGATGATGGCGGGAGTCGGGTGCCCCGGACGCCGGCGGGCTCCCAGCCGGCCCCCTGGCGGTGCGATCCCGGGGGCCACCAGACCCCCGAATTATAGACGGAGCCGGCAGTCGGGAACATGCGACATCGGGGGGCCGGGAGGGGCGTCGGGCGGCCCGGGGCGAAACTTGAGGAAAACTTGGGGAAAAAGTGACTAAGCCTGCCCGATTTTCCGATGTTATTTCCGTACGACACGCGATCGTTGGAAGAGCCAGCGATCACGGAGACCGGTTCCGCTCGATTCGACCTTGTAGGAGACACGCACATGTTTAAACTTCAAAATCGCACGCATCAAAAGAGTTTCCAAAAATGTCTCGCATTCGCAATCCCCGCTATGCCCCCGAATTCCTGGAACGACGCCTGAGCCCCTCTTCGTTCGGCCTGATGCCCGCGGCGCAGGTTGCGACGTTCTCGAACGTGACCGTGGCCGCGAGCAAGACCGTCGATCCGCCGTTGCCGACCGACTCGAATGGCGATCCGATTCCGGAACTTCCGACGGACGACGGGCCTGGCCTGCCTGCCCCTATCTGATCCCGACTCTGTACTGAGTGAGTCGAACCTCTGTTTGTTATAAACGGCCCCGCAGAAATAAGTTCTGCGAGGCCGTGTTCTTTGATACTTCAGGAATGCCTTTCGAGATTTTGGAATAGCGAGCAATAGTGGCGAGAATCGCAAGAAGGTGGATGTGTTTAATTCGTAATCGGGCAGCTCTAAAAGCGTGTCATCGAGTATTTCAAAATTCTATGCCGCCGATTCGTTCTGCTAGTTCAGCACGCTTTCCTTCGAATACAGGGTCGGAATAAAATCGCTGTTCGATAAAGCCAGGATGATAATCACGGGCTAGCGAGAGTGCTTCGGCGCTCTTGGTGAGGTAGGTCACATCGTTGTCCGAAGCGGCTGCTAAAGCTCTAGCTTGAGCGTAATAGCCCTCGCCTTGATACCTTTCGATTCGATCTGCTTGATCTGAGGCCGCTTTCGCAAGCCGCATCGACTCTGTGAACTTCCCATCGCGAAACTGATCGGCTGAGAGGAGGACATACGCCATCAGCGCGGTCGGCTGTTGATCGAGAAACGCATCGAAGTTTGGGTCATCAACCGCTTCCTGATAATCTTCAATGGCTTCGGCCGATCGCCCCGCACGTTGCAGTCCAACAGCCCGAGTGAATCGAGAATAGATGTGAGATGGTTCAAGTTCGAGGATTTGTGAGAACAGAGCGATTGCTTCGTTCGTTTTGCCGTCGTTCATCAGGCTACGAGCGACACTGACTCGAAGGTCGAGTTCGGTAAAGTCGTCGTCGGCGGCCTGAGCAAGCAAGAGGGGGACGGAATCGGCATCGAGTCCAGTCAGGTCCTCGGATGCTTTGCTATTTACCCTGGCAAGGTTCAGGCGAAGGCGACGCCAGGGTCCGGAGTCACCACGAGTTGCCCCGAGGCGAACCTGGGCGACAGATTCATGAACGAGATCCCACCGATCGATCCGGGCGCCGAGCGTTGCAAGGGCCTCCCAAGCGGGTTGCCATCTCGGGGCAAGTCTGGTTGATTGGCGAAATCGATCGATCGTCGTCTCTTGAGCAGAACCGAGATAATACTCGCTCGATCCCAGACCGAGCCAGAGCAAGGCCGATTGGGGATGGAGGTCGAGGCAACGTTGGTAGGACTGTTGGGCGGTCGCGAAGTCGCCGATCTGGTAGGCGGCGGCGGCGAGGCGGACACGAGGCCAGTAGAGGTCGTCGCGGTCGAGCAGGGCGGTGGAGTAGTGTCGGATGGCGGCGGAGAATCCGATCTGGTGGGTCGGTATTCCCATGGCCGCGGCCTCGTCGGGGCGGAGGGCTTCGGCGCGGACTCCTCGGAGGTAACTCACGAGCCACCGCGGGGGGGCAGCGGAGGCCGGTCGGCTCGGGGGATCGACGGGAAGTCCGAGCTGGGAGCGAAGGAGCCGGGCGGTCGTTTCCAAAGGCTCAAGGGGATGATGCCGGAGAATCCCGTCGAGCACATCGACTGCCCGCTGCCGATCGCTGGGGAAAGCGGCGTAGCGGGATCGGGAAAGCTCGATCCCGTAGCGAAGCGCCTGCTCAACGATCAACGCGCGAGCATCAGACCGATGAGGCTCGTCGAGCCGAAGAATGGCTTCGGACGTCCAGAAATCGTGATCGTGGGCGCCGTCCAGGAGGCCGTATTCACCGAGTAGACGTTCCGCGAAATCGATGCGGCCATCCTGCGGGGCCATGCCGGCGCTTCGGTAGGTGTAGAGAGAATGGGCACTCGAACTGGGATCGGTGACGAATCGGAAGTAATTCTGGTGTTCGGCCTCGTTCAGGGCGTTCCGCGTGGTGGTCAGTTGCCGCTTCGACGCGACTCGGTCTTCCTGGACGATGGCGGCGGCGCCGGAGGCGACGAGGCCGAGGGTGAGGCAGAGGGTCGCGGCGAGGAGGGGGCGTTGGTGGTAGCGGAGCCAGCGGGAGGCCTCGACCCAGAGCGGCGGGGTGGTGTGGCTGAGGGGGAGGCCGAGGCGCCAGCAGTCGAGGTCGGTGGCGAGCTGGGAGGCGAGGCGGTAGCGGTCCGAGGGGTCGGGGGCGAGGCAGCGGCGGAGGATCGCGCGGAGGCCGGGGGGGATGGAGACGAGCTGGCGGCGCGAGGCGGGGTCGCCGGCGGTGCGGTGGGCGGCGAGCAGGGCGGCCATCGCGCGGCCCGATCGGGGGGATTCGTCGGGAGAGGGGACGGCCGGGGGGTCGCCGGTGAGGGCCTCCCGCAGAATCAGGCCGAGGGCGTAGACGTCGGCCTGGTGGCAGGCGGAGGGGCAGGGGGGGGCGGCGGTCTCGGGGTTGGCCAGGGCGCGGAGGCGTTCGGGGGCCATGTAGGCGAGCGTGCCGCCCAGTTCTCCCGACGACCGGGGGGTGGCGGCCGGCTGCCAGTCGGTCGAGAGGTTGAAGTCGAAGAGCATCGGCTGGCCGTCGCCGCCGATCAGGATGTTCGAGGGCTTCAGGTCGCCGTGGATCACCCCGCGCCGGTAGGCGTGGTCGAGGGCCTCGGCCAGGCGGGCGACGACCCAGGCGACGGCCCCGGGATAGCTGAGGGAGGCGAGCAGCTCTCGGGCCGGACGGACGGGGGTGGCGGCGGTGTACTCGGGGGCCGAGCAGAGGTCGAGGTCGGCCAGGAAGTCGAGCCCGCGCTCCGGCTTCCGGCTCCGCTGTCGGCTCTCGGCGAGGACCTCGCCGAGGGTCGCCCCGCCGACGAAGGGCATGAAGATCAGTTGCAGGCCGTCGTCGGTGATCCGTTCTCGGAGGATCGGGACGATGTGCGGGTGGGGGGCGCGGGCGAGGTAGCGGTGCTCGGCCGACGGGCGGTCGGTGACCTTCAGGACCAGGAGGCGGTCTTCCAGCTCGGCGTCGGCGGCGAGATAGACATGGGCGAAGCCGCCGCGGCCCATCTCGCGGAGGAGGCGATAGGGGCCGACCTCGTCGCCCGGCCTCAGGGGGCTGCCGGCCTGTCCCTGGCCGAAGGAGATCGTCGGCAGGACGTCTTGCAGGGCGATCAGGCGGAGCAGGCGGTCGCGGTAGTCCGGGAACCGGGCGAGGAAGTCGTCGACCGAGGGTTGGCGTTGGGACGACGATTGCAGGCAGAACTCGTGGTAGATCAGCTCCAGGCGCGTCTCGGGGTCGTCGGACGGGAGGCGGTCGAAGAACTGCTCGGCGCGGGGGCGCTCGCCGCGTTCCCAGCGCCGGGTGAAGTCTTCGAGGAGCGTCTCGAGGGCATGGCTGGCGCTCGAAATGGACGCGGACGCCGAGGCCGAACCGGACGCCGAGGCCGAGCCGGAAGGGGCGGCCCAGACGCGGAGGCGATCGAGCTCTCGCCTGGCCTCGGAGGAGAGCAGGTCGGAGGGGGCGTCGAACGGTTTGGGGGGGCGGCCGGGGGAGGGCATCATCGCCATTGCCGTTGCTCCAGGCGTTGGCGGGCGTCGTCGATGAGGCGGCGGACCGAGCGTTCGTTGACGCCGACGCGACGGGCGATCTCGTCGAAGGTCAGGCCCTCGCGGCGGAGTCGGAAGGCCTCGGTCTCCCAGCCCGACCGGCCGGCGGTGAGCTGGTCCATGCGGTCCTGCTCCTGCAGGTTCTGGCTGGGGGTCGGGTCGGGCGAGGGGACCTCTCGCGGTTCGTCGCGATTGCCGCGGCGGACGTAGAGCGGCTCCTCGCGTCGGAGGTTGTATTTCTGGGTCCGGGTGCGCCGCCGGTATTCCTCGTGGACCTTGTTCCAGGCCACCCCGCTGAGATAGGCCCGGAGGTGGTTCTGGTTCTCGAAGCGGGAGGGGTCGACGCCGCCTCCGGCGAAGACGCTCGCCCAGACGAGCTGCACGAAATCCATGGAGTCGAACTGGGTGCGCAGCAATCGGGGCAGCTGCCGGCGGACGGCGAGCCGGACATCGGCCTCGAATTCGTTCAGCAAGGCGTTGACAGCGTGCTCGTCGCCGGCTTTCGCGCGGGCGAGGAGGTCGGCGAAGGTGGTCTCGGTCATCGTGCCACTCGCCCCAGGATGTGGGAGATCGGACGTCTCGGCTCGTCTCGTCGCGGCTCAGCTCGACGACTCCGCTGCCCGACCGCGGCGTCGGGCCGATCGGATCGCGACAGGCTTCGCGGCAGGGGAGGGCCTTGATCGAAGGGCCCCCCGCCGGGAGCCCTGTGCTCCGAAGGATGCTCGGGAGTCGTCATTTCTTAGTTTACGAGTTCCGCCCGGCAAAGACACCTCAAAATAGCACAATTCTTCCGAGCCGTGGGCAGGGACCGCCGGGCCGATGCCGAAAAACCCCGATCCGGCCATCCCGGCGGGCACAACGCGATCGCCGGGGAATCCCCGGACACATTTTTTCCGGAAAGGTGTCCGGTCCCGCCCCCCGATCGCAACCCGAGGAGTAAGGCCCAGTCACGCCAGCACCCTGATCCGGCAATGACGGCTGCATGGATACGACTTTGTTAGGCCAGATCAAGGGGGCGTTCGCGACGGCCGGGCATGCGATGAAGGGAAGGAACGAACACTCTCCGCGCATCGAGGTGGCCCAGGCCCGGGGCACCTCAGGGACGCGGGGAGAGGATGGCCGAGCTTGATCGGCCGGACTCCTGAGAACACACCAGCGAGCGAGGAGCAGCCACCGATGGGACGATGCTGCACCAGGGAACAGACCTACGCGACGCCGATCGGGGATTACCTGCGGGAAATCCGCGATCACGACCTGCTCTCCGCCGAGGAGGAGGTGAGGCTGGCCGAGGCGATCCGGGACGGCGACGAGGCCGCCCGGGCCCGTCTGATCGGCGCCAACCTGCGCCTGGTCGTCAAGATCGCCCGGGACTTCGAGGGCAGGGGCCTGGGGCTCGACGATCTCGTCGGCGAGGGGAACATCGGCCTGATCCGGGCCACCAGGGAATTCGACCCGCGGTTCGAGGTGCGATTCAGCACCTATGCGAGCTACTGGATCAAGCAGGCGATCCGCCATGCCCTGATCACGACCACGGCGACCATCCGATTGCCGGCCCACATGGTCGGGCTGCTGACCCGATGGCGGCGGGCCGAGCGCCAGCACTTGAAGGAATTCGGCCAGCCGGCGAGCTTCGAACACCTGGTCGTCACGCTCGGCCTCTCGGACGCCAAGGCGAGGATGGTCGAGAAGGCGCTGATCGCCTACCGCCTGATGCCCGTCGGCGGCGATCGCGACGAGGGGGACACCCTGAACGAGATGGCCGACCTGCGGGAGACCCCCTGGGCGTCGCTCGAGGCCGACGACGACCGGCGCGACCTGATGCAACGGTTTACGCGGCTCGACGACCGGGAGCGGACCATCCTGACGCTCCGCTACGGCCTCGGCGAGCACGACGCCATGACCCTGAAGCAGATCGGCCTCCGCCTCGGCGTGACCCGCGAATGGGTCCGGAAGATCGAGGTCCGCGCCGTCCGCAAACTCCACGACGACTGGACCCCCCAGCCCTCGGCACGGAAGCGCCGGGGCCGGGCGACCCGACCCGGGGGCACTCGCCCGCGGTCTCGGACGCTCCAGTTGGCCTGAACTTCCCGGGAGGACCAGGAGCCCCCCGGCGACGATGGGCGTACTCGATGTTGAGTCGTCCGATGGCGGCGGGCGGGTCCCCGGGAATACGGCCGATCCCCTCACGGCGGGGGGATCGGCCGTATTTTCGATGCGCGAGGCGTGGGGGCGGGAGTTTGCCGGCCGCCGATCGGCCGGAACTCGGGCCGAGGCGAGCCTCGACGGAGTCTGACTGACCCGCAGAGGCGGTCCGAGCGGAATCGCCGGCGACCGGAATCGGGCGGGAATCGCCGAGTTCGCCTTGCCCATGTGGGATAATTCTGGTGTAGTGCGTCCGTTTCCCCTCCGAGGGCGTCCTGCTCTTTGCGCCGACATCGCATCGCCCGAGGCCGAGATCGGCCCCGGGAGATGCCCCTTTGATTGCCCCCGACCGAGGTGTGACGAGCGACGACCCGACTCGGTCCTCGAACCGCCGGTAGGGCCTCATGTTCCGAATCCCCATCGTTCCCCTGTTGCTGCTCGGCCTGGTCGTCTCGACCGGGTCCGGTTGCCGATCCTCGTTCCAGGGGAATTTCCTGCGACGCGACCTCGCGCAGGCCCCCGCGGCGCAGGCCGACCAGCCAGACCCCGCCGAGGTGGTCCGCAGGGTCGCCCTGGATCACGAGCGGCGCTCACAGTTGGTCCAGGCGCTGAAGGTCTCGGACCTGAACATCAAGATCGATACCTTCCGCGACCAGAACGGCAATGATCGCTCTCCCTTGCTGGGGGGCACGGCCGGCGGTTCTATGGTGCTGGAGCGGGCGAGGAACCTACGGGTGATGCTGCGCAAGCCCCCCGGCATGGCGGTGGCCGACATCGGCTCGAATGACAGGGAGTTCTGGTTCGTCAACGACCTCTCTAATGAGATGGTGGTTGGTTCCTATGCCCAGACCGAAGGGTTCGCGGATCCGATGCTGGCCTCGGTGCGTCCCGACTGGATCTTCGAGGTGCTGGGGCTGGAGCCGTTGCCAGAGGATCTGGAAATCGCGCCGGGGGAGACGGACGCGACGTTGACCCTGATCGAGCAGCGTCGGCTGCCGAACGGCTCGACGATGGTCAAGGAGTCGGTCCTGAGCGTCGTCGAGCAGCGGATCATCGAGCACCGCCTGTTCACCGAGGGGCGAGGCGAACCGATCGCCCGGGCGCGGGTCGAGCGCCCCGAGACGATCCGGCTGCCGGCGACCGGCGGGGCCGAGGCTCCGGAGACGATCCAGATCCCGCGCATCGTGCGGCTGACCGTGCCGGACATGGCTGAGCTGACGATGTACCTCGGCAGCATCAAGCCGAACCCCACCGACGATTTCGTGGCCAATACCACCTTCGAGCGGCCGGTGAAGGAAGGCTACCTGGTCGTCGACGTGCTGGAGCTGGCCCGGTCGCAGGGGATGATGCTGGCCGATCAGTCGCCGGCCTCGATCCCCCCGCCGACGCCCCCGCGTGAGCGGGCGAGCGCCTCCGGCCCCTCGCCGGGGTCGCTCTCGCTGCCGAGGAGCGATCGCGAGGTCGCCCGGACCGAGGACGTCTCGGTGGAGACGCGAGGGTCGCGCCGGCCTTCGGGATTCCAGTCGATCTCCGACCGCTCGCCCGTGTCGCTCGAGCTGCCGTCGCCGTCGCGACCGGCCGCGGGGGTGGGCGACGGCTCGGTGGAGATTCGCCGGCAGTCGTGGGAGTCGGTCGAGGGGAATCGGTTCCGCCGCGGGGCCCTCGGGCACAAGTGATCGCGGGGCAGGGCGGGGCGGGGCGCACGGAACCAACCGGTCGCGAACGATCTGATGAGGGCAGGGGAGGGAGGGCTGCCGGGGTCGGCCGCGATCCTTCCCCATGCTCGTTTTATGAGTCCGGGCCCGACGAGGGGTGGTGCTCTCGGACGATGGCCAGGACCGCCTCGTGCAGGGGCCCGTTCGAGGCGAGCACGCTGGAGACGGTCAGGCCCAGGGGCGCCCCCAGGCAATTGGTGACCCGGCCGCCGGCCTCCTCGACGAAGAGCCGGCCGGCGGCGAAGTCCCACGGGGCGAGCTGGTACTCGAAGAAGGCCCCGAACTGGCCGCAGCCGACCATGCAGAGGTCGAGGGCGGCGGTGCCGAAGCGCCGGATGCCGTGGATGTTCTGCCGGAACAGGGCGGAGATGGACCGCAGGGTCGCCTCCATCATCGCGCCGCGATCATAATAGAATCCGACGCCGATCATGGATTGATCCAGGCGTTCATGGGTCGCGACCCGGGCCGGGCGTCCGTTGCGGAAGGCGCCGGCCCCTCGGATGGCGGTGAAGGAATCTTCGCTGACCGGGTTGCGCACGATGCCGCAGTGCGCTCTACCTTCTCGGTAGTAGGCGATCGAGACGGCGAAGTGGGGCAGCTGGTGGGCGAAGTTGTTGGTGCCGTCGAGCGGGTCGACCACCCAGAGGTGCTCGGCGTCGAGGTCGCCGTGCCGCGCCTCCTCCTCTCCGAGGATGGAATGCCCGGGGAAGGCGCGGCGGAGGATGTCGACGATGGTGCGCTCGGCCTCGAGGTCGGCATCGGTGACGAGGTTGCCGACGTCCTTGGAGCGGTGCGCGATGCCCTGCTCCCGGTAGCGGAGCAGGACGTCTCCGGCGGCCGTAGCCGCCTGTTCGGCGATCGCGAGTTCGGGTGTCTGCATGGTGGTGGTCGAGGGCGTCGGTATCGCGGGCGCGGCCGGGTTCGGTCCGGGGTCCAGGGGGGTCATTATGACGAGGATCGCCATGGGAGGGAAGCGGGCGGCGGGCCCCGGTCGATCCCGCGGGGAAATCCCCGCGAAGATCGCAAAATGCACGCATGAGGTTCTGTGTTTATGTCATCCCGATTGTGTGACACGGGGGGTCATGCGATTGCGGGAGGCGCATGTTATCACGGATGAAGAGGATTGATGACATGCTGCAACATGCGGCCGATTTTCCACTGGAATGCGGGTTGGTGATGCGTTATGTTCCCGAGGTCGCTCTCCCTACGGGCGACGTTTTCTCAGGACGATCACCGATTCCAAGCTCGTTCTGAGCATTGCGACGACGACCGCCCAGGTACGCCACCTTAGGCTTACGACCACGCAGTCGCCGTCGTCCCTCCCTTCGTTTCCTCCTGACTGATTCACCTGTTCCAATCACGGCATTCTGCAACCATGCACCGCTTCCCGCGACGCACACGACGCACTGCGCCCCGAACTTCCCACCTCGAGGCGTTGGAATCGCGAACTCTGCTGACGCTCGGGGCTTCCTCGCCGCTGGCCGAGGTGATCCCCGATCACCAGGAGATCTACAGCAATGAACACATTATTGTTCAATATCGCCCTGATGCCCTCGAGGGGGCGTCGGGCCGCGCCCTGGCGCGCTCGCTCGTGCCGGGCATGCAGACCGTGCCGGTGCCCGAGGGGCTCACGGTCGAGGAGGCGCTGGCCGTCGCCCGGACCGACCCGAGGGTCCTGTACGCCCAGCCGGATTACGTCGTCTCGATCGCGTCGGCCCCCGACGACCCCCGGTTCGGCTCGCTCTGGGGGCTGAACAACACCGGCCAGAGCGTGGGGGGCACCCCGGGTGCCGACATCGGCGCGCTCGAGGCCTGGTCGGTCACGACGGGCAGCCCCGATGTCGTCGTGGCGGTCATCGACACCGGGATCGACCTCACCCATCCCGACCTGATGCCGAACCTCTGGGTGAATCCGAGTGAAGTGGGCGGCGACGGGAAGGATAGCGACGGCAATCATTACGTTGATGATGTTCATGGTTGGAATTTTGTCGATAACTCTCCGAACGTGCAGGACGACCACAACCACGGCTCCCACGTCGCCGGGACCATCGGGGCCGTCGGGAACAACACCGTCGGCGTCGTGGGCGTGAACTGGAACGTTAAGTTGATGACGTTGAAGACGCTGAATTCGTCTGGGAAAGGCTTCACGAGCAGTGCCATCAAGGCGTTGAACTATGCGGTCGAGATGGGGGCAGACGTTTCGAACCATAGCTACGGCGGCGGGAGCTACAACACCGCGTTCTCCGATGCGGTCGCGGCGGCGCGGGAGCAGGGCCACATCGTGGTGGCCGCGGCCGGGAACGACGGGCTGAATAATGACAAGAGCCCGTTCTATCCGGCCAATTACGCGAGCGACAACCTGATCTCGGTGGCGGCCACGAACGCGTACGACCAGATCGCGGGCTTCTCGAATTACGGGATCGACACGGTCCACCTCGGCGCGCCGGGGGTCTCGATCCTGAGCAGCGTGCGCAACGGGTCGTACGCTTATATGTCCGGAACGTCGATGGCGACCCCGCACGTCACGGGGGCCGTGGCGATGCTCCGGGGCCTGCACCCCGACTGGTCCTACGACCAGGTGATCGCGAAGGTGCTGGCGACCGTCGATCGCGTGCCGGGGCTCAAGGGCCAGGTCAAGACCGAGGGCAGGTTGAACCTGGGACGCGCGGTGACGAGCGAGACGCAGGGCCCCCGGATCGAGGCCGCGACGTATGTCCCGGGGGATGACCATCGGGTCCGCCTGCGGTTCAATGAGGCGATCCTCCCCTGGTCGTTCACGACCGAGGATCTGCTCTCGCTGACGGGCCCATCGGGGCAGGGGGTGTCGGTCACGTCGATCTCGGCGGTCCCGGGGTCGGACGGCCGCGAGTTCGACGTGGCGTTCTCCTCGGCCGGGGTGGGCACGTACCGGATGATCGTCGGGCCGAAGATCGTGGACGCGGCCGGGAACTTCATGGATCAGGACCGCGACGGCCGGAACGGGGCGGACCCTTCCGATCGGTTCACGACGTCCTTCGAGGTCTCGAAGCCCCAGGAGAGCCCGGTCCAGGTGG
>NZ_JBFEFH010000036.1:0-55669 GCF_040717455.1 Tautonia sp. JC769 | reverse complement strand
GTCCATGGTTTCTTAAGGGCGGCTCAGGGCGACACCGATGGCAGACATTCGCCTTCCTCGTGACGCAAGTGGCCGAGTGTCCTTCGACCTGTTCGGCGTCTCTGCCGCCGATTACCCCGACGTGTGCAAGGCCGTCGCCACGGCGTTCTCGCTCTCGCCGTCTCCGGCAGCATTCGGGGCCGGCTTCGAGGCGATCGCGATGGACTTCCAGCGGGCCGGTCAGGTCGTCGAGCTGGCGTGGGACAATTGGTCGGGCTTCATCGTCACCTCCAAGGCCGGTGACTCCGATGCGCTGGTCGTCGAGATCGCGGAGTGGCTCTCGAGGAGCACCTGGGGCGAGACTGGGGCTGCCTCACCGCGATCATGACCTCTGCGGGCGGGTGGCCGGGGCTGGGCGAGTCTTCGAGCGTGCCCCGGGGAGAGGAGCGGTTGCGGGTCGGGGCACGAAGACTTGGCCCTGGTCTCAGCCGTCGGGGAGTGGGCGGCTTCAGGCCAGGGGGGGCGGAGACAGCGCGTCTGAGTCTGCAGGTAGGGGGCCCTGGGCGTTACCGGCCGAGGACATGGCCATAAACGGCCAATTCTTGGATTTCGCATGACACGCTCCGTGGTGCCCCCCCCCGTGCGGCCGGGGGCGGTCGGAAAATCCTCGCCGGGTTGGGGGCGGGAGGGGCGGCCCCGGAGGCGTGGCCATGCGCGGCGGCAGGGGCGAGGCCCGATGGGATGCCCCCCGAAGTCGAGGGGCGTTCGGGGCCGTTGCGAAGGGGGGGAGGCTCCGATAGAGTGGGGCGGCAGGCAAGCGAAGGGCGTTTCGGGAGGAGAAATCGATGCCGATTCATGTGCAAGCGTTGACGAGGCGGGGGTTCCTGGCGGGCGGCGCGGCGGCGGTGGCGGGCCTGGCGGTGGGCCGGGGGGCGATCGGGGCGGAGGGGGACGCGAATCGGTTCGCCCTGCTCTCGGACACGCACATCCCGAGTCGGCCGGAGACGGAGGCTCGCGGGGTGAACATGACCCGCAACTTGCAGCGGGTGGTAGGCCAGTTGATCGCGCTGGAGCGGAAGCCGGCGGGGGTGATCGTGAACGGCGATTGCGCGTACTTGAAGGGGTTGCCCGAGGACTACGCGAATTTCGCCTCGTGCGTCGGGCCGATGGCCGGGGCGGGGCTGGACCTGCACGTGACGATGGGCAACCACGATGATCGGGGGCCCCTGTACGACGCGTTGGTGATGCAGGAGCCGGACCGGGCGGTGGTCGAGTCGAAGCATGTGAGCGTGATCGAGTCGGAACACGCGAATTTGTTCCTGCTCGACACGCTGACCGAGGTGGACGTGGTGACGGGGGAGCTGGGGCGGGAGCAGCTCGGCTGGCTGGCGGGGGAGCTGGATCGGCGGGGGGAGAAGCCGGCGGTTCTCTTCGCGCACCACAATCCGCAGTTCACGCCGCCGGAGGAGGGGGCGCGGTGGTCGGGCATCCGGGACACGGAGGCGTTTTTCGAGTTGATCGCGGCGAGGCCGCAGGTGAAGGCGTATGTGTACGGGCATACGCACCGGTGGTCGATCGGGAAGCGGGACGGGCTGTATCTGGTGAACCTGCCGCCGGTGGCGTACCTGTTCGAGGAGGGATTGCCGAACGGTTGGGTCGACGCGCAGCTCGGGCCCGGGGGGATGGTGCTGGAGTTGCGGGCGATGGACCCGGGGCACCCGCAGGACGGCCAGGGGGTGGCGTTGGAGTGGGCGTGAGCGGGGCGGGGTGTTGAATTTTCGAGAGGGTCAAGACGGCGGGGTGCCGCGCCGATAACCATAGAGCCCGGCGGCGATGGTTGACGTCGCGACGAGGCGGCCAACGAGCCCGCCCGCCGGGGAGACTTGGGGGAAGCGAGTCGCGATTGTCTGGTCAAGGCGAGGCGATCGTGACACAATATGCAACCCGCAAGCGACCGCATGCGGGCCGCGGCCTGGAATCAACGCCCAGGCCCCGGCCCGCGTGCGTTCGCGACGGGATGCGGACGCCCCCAAGAACTGGCACCTGGGATGCTCCACCGCGCGGCGGCCCCCGACTCTCGGTCTGGGGACCACTCCCAATTGGCCCACCCAATGAACATCATGCGGGAGTCGGGGGCCGTTTCGCGCATTGAAGTCGCCGGGAACACCGTCGGGATCGCGGGGGGAAGCTGAGCGTCGGGGCTTGATCTCGCCCATCAGTTTCGATCGCTCCCCCCCCGCGGGTCCCCGGTGATTTTCCTGCAGGACAGCACCGAGGGCGAGTGGCCGTCGCGGCGCACGCCGTCGCGGCGGGAAGGGGCTGCGGCCTCGTTGTCGCTCCGCGACCCCGGCCGGCGAGCAACCGGGGCCACCCCGGGCCGAGGTCCTTTGCGTCCGCGAAGGCCCCCGCGCTTTCCTGACGCAGGGGGATCGCCACGGAGATCGGCCTGACCTCCGTGATTGTTTCACCCTCCTCTCTCTGAACGTTTCTTCCTTCCAAACGAGCAAAGCACCACGATGAGTACCCATACGCACAACGCGATCCCCGGGATTCGAGGGCAGAACGCGCCGAGCGGCACCGAGCCGGCCACGATCGTGGCGATCAAGGGGCGCGAGATCCTGGACTCGCGCGGCAATCCGACGGTCGAGGTGGACGTGATCCTGGCCGACGGCACGCTCGGCCGCGCGGCCGTGCCCTCGGGGGCGAGCACCGGCGAGTTCGAGGCGGTCGAGCTGCGGGACGGCGACAAGGGACGCTACGTGGGCAAGGGGGTCCGCAAGGCGGTCGAGAACGTCAACACGCAGCTCTCGAAGGTGGTCGTCGGGCGGGACGCGGCCGATCAGGTCGGGCTCGACCGGGCGATGATCGCGGCCGACGGGACCGAGAACAAGGGGACCTTCGGCGCGAACGCGATTTTGGGCGTCTCGCTGGCCGCCGCGAAGGCGGCGGCGGCGAGCAGGGGGCTGCCGCTCTATCGCTACATCGGCGGCGCGAATGCGCGGGTCTTGCCGGTGCCGATGGCCAACGTGATCAACGGCGGCAAGCATGCCGACAACAAGATCGACTTCCAGGAATTCATGATCATGCCCGTCGGCGCGAAGAGCTACGCCGAGGGGCTCCGGATGGTGGCCGAGGTCTTCCACAGCCTGAAGTCGGTCTTGAAGAAGGCCGGGCACAACACGGCGGTGGGGGACGAGGGCGGCTTCGCGCCCGACATCAGCAACGAGGAGGCGATCCCGTTCATCCTCGACGCCGTGAGCAAGGCCGGGTACACCCCCGGCCGCGACAAGGACATCGCCATCGCGCTCGACCCGGCCTGCTCGGAGCTGTTCGAGGAGGGGGGGCGCAAGGGGTACAAGTTCTGGAAGTCGGCGCCGGACAAGCTGTTCTCGGCCGAGCAGATGATCGAGCTGTTCACCGGCTGGTGCGATAAGTACCCGATCGTCTCGATCGAGGACGCGCTCGACCAGAACGACTGGGACGGCTACGCGAAGCTGACGGCGGCGCTCGGCAACCGGATCCAGATCGTCGGCGACGACTTCTTCGTGACCAACACGAAGCGGTTGCGCGAGGGGATCGCCAAGGACTGCTGCAACAGCATCCTCATCAAGGTCAACCAGATCGGCACGTTGACCGAGACGCTCGAGGCGGTGGACATGGCCACCCGCGCCGGCTACACGGCGGTGATGTCGCACCGGTCGGGCGAGACGGAAGACGCGACGATCGCCGACATCGCCGTGGCGACGAACTGCGGCCAGATCAAGACCGGATCGGCCAGCCGATCGGACCGGATCGCCAAGTACAACCAGTTGCTCCGGATCGAGGAGCAACTGGGCGAGTCGGCCGTCTTCGACCCGACCCCCTTGACCCGCCGCGGGGCCTGACCGGCCACCCGCTTTCGATGAGCTGATCGGTTAGAATGCGACGGAGGCGACGGCCCGATGCGAACGGGGCGTTGGCCTCCGTCGGTCGTTTGGCGGCTCGCGGATCCGGTCGATCGAACACAAAAAAAAGGGGCCTGGGTGATGGCGACGCTCGTGCTCGATTCGTATGTCGAAGAACGACTGCTGGAGCAGCGGAGGGCTTCGGGGGGGGATCGGTTCGATGAGGTCTGGGACGGGGTCTATGTGATGTCGCCGCTTGCGAATAATGAGCACCAGTTGATCGCCACGCAACTCTCGGGGATTCTTCAGATCGCTTTGAACTTCGGTGAGCGAGGGCTGGTGTTTGCCGGAGTGAATGTGACGGATCGGCAGGAGGACTGGAAGCAGAATTACCGGTGCCCGGACGTGGCGGTGTTCCTCAATGGCACGTCGGCGGTGAATCGGGAGAGTCACTGGTTCGGCGGGCCGGACTTCGCGGTGGAGGTGGCGAGCAAGGGGGACCGGGCGCGGGAGAAGCTGGGGTTCTATGCGGCGGTCAGTACGCGGGAGGTGCTGGTCATCGACCGCGACCCGTGGGGGCTGGAGCTGTACCGGCTGGCCGGGGGGCGATTGGAGCGGGTGGGGACGAGCCGGCCGGGCGAGCCGGCGGCGCTGGCGAGCGAGGTGGTGCCGCTGGCGTTCCGGCTGGGAGAGGCCGAGCCGAGGCCGGTGATCGAGGTGGTGCGGGCCGAAGGCGGGGAGTCGTGGCGGATCTAGAGGTGAGGGGGGCAGGGCGGGGAGGACGTCGGATTGCCATGGGGAGCGGTGGCGCGCGAATGTCATTGAGGGAGAGGCGGTGAGGGACGCGGGCCTTGGGACCGAGGGGGCGGAAAATTCGACCAGGAATGCGGGGTTTTGTGTGCGGGGGCGGGGGTGATCGGCGTAGAATCAGGGCTGTTGCATCATTGGTGTGCAAAAGCCATGGGTGGTAGGGTGCCGGCCGGGGGCCTGCCCGGCCTGGAGGATTGACGCAACGATGGCGAACGGTCGTGATCCCCGAGAGTCGGGCAGCATGGAGAGTCCCGGTCACCGGACGCGAGCGGGCAAGGCGGCCCCGCCGGCGGCGTATGGCCGGGCGTTGCAGGGCGTCGCATACGGCGATGCGATGGTCGACGGCACGTCGCCGCTGGTGGCGCGCCGGGCGGAGCGGGAGCAGGATCGGGAGGCGTCGGGGCGTCCCTGGTATGCGAGGCCGACCCTGCCGAGCCGGGTGGGGGTGGTGATCCCGACCCGGGACCGGCCGGGGTTGCTGCCGCACATGCTCGGGTCGCTGCTGATGCAGTCGCATCGGCCGGAGCGGATCCTGGTGGTGGACGACGGCGACGATTCGGCCGAGGGGGTGGTCGGGCGGTATCCGGGGGTCGAGTACCTTCGGGCGAGGGTCGGGTCGGGCCTGAGCGGCAACCCGGCGCGGAATGTCGGGTTGCGCGAGCTGGCCGACCTGCCGTACCTCTGCTTCCTCGACGACGACGACATGATCCCGCCGGACTACCTGGAGGTCCTGCTGGCGACGATCGCGACCGACTGCCGGGCGGCGGCGGCCTATCCCCGCTTGCGGTTCTGCGGGTCGCATGACGGGGTCTGGAGCTTCCCGTATGACCCCGAGTCGCTCGGCCGGGCGAACATCTCGGGGGTGCCGGCCCTGATCCGGACCGATGCCCTGATGCAGGTGGGCGGGTGGCCGGTCTTCTCGAGCGGGGAGGGCGGGGCGATCCCCCACGACGACTGGGCGCTCTGGCGGCGGCTCAGGGACCACGGCTGGCGGATGATCCCGGCGCCGGTGGATTACTACTACTATCGCCACGGCGACGGGGTCTGCCGGTCGAAGGCCCGGGCCGACGCCGGGGAGGAGTGGCGGCGGACGATCGACCCGGCGGGCCTGGTCACGCTGGCGATCCCCTGGTCGGGCCGGGAACACCTGATGGACGAGGTGCTCGGGGCGGTGGCGGGGCAGTCGTACCCGGCGGATCGGTTGCACGTGCTCTTTTATGATAATTCGGGGTCGGCCGCGGTCGGCGGGCGGTTGCGGCGGTGGTTGTTGGAGCAGGACGGTTATGCCGGGCACAGCTACCACCGCGACCCGAGGCCGGCGGTGGCGGGCCTGTCGGCGTCGGACCTGGCGGATGCGCCGCTGGACGAGCGGGGGCAGGGGCGTCGGCGGCACGGGAGGTCGTTGAACCACCGGGTCGGGGCGCTCTGGAACCGGATCGGGCAACTGGTCGAGACGGACCTGGTCTGGTGCCTGGAGGATGACGTGATCCCGCCGCCCGACGCGCTCGATCGGCTGCTCGACCGGATGGGGCCGATGGTCGACGGGGTGACGGCGAGCTACCGCTCCCGGGTGGTGCCCGGCTGCCGGGTGGCCTGGCGTTACACGGACCTGGAGACGGGGGATCTGGTCCACCTGGAGGCGGGGACGGGGGTGGAGGCGATCGGCGGGGCGGGCCTCGGCTGCGCCCTGGTGCGTCGCGAGGTCTTCCGGGCCGGGCCGGCGCGATCGGGGGGCGAGGCGGTGGGATACGATTGCAACCTCTGGCTCGACGTGGCCCGTCGGGGCGGGACCCTGCTGATGGATTGGGATCTCCGTTGTGAGCACCGGATCGGCGTGTCAGAATGTGAAGAAGATCTGGACGCCATGCAGGATGTGGGGGCGATGGCCTGATCGAGGGATCGGCCGTTTGCATAGAATTGAGTTCGTTAGGATCAGTGTGATTTGAGAAGACGAGCCCGGGATGGTGATGTGACCGCCCGGCGAAAGGGGCTGGCGTGGCTGGGAGTGATGGTCTCATGTCGAGCGACACCCCGAATCCGCCTCTTGGGCCGACGGAACGCGATTCGCTCGCCGAGCGGAGGCGCGGGGGCTCGCCCCCGGATCGGCCTCCCAACCCGGCGCGGTCGACGGAGCGGGGGAGCGACCTGCGCGACACGGTGGCGATGTCGACGATTGACCTGAGGAGCGTCGCCCGGGGCGACGCGACCATTCGGCTGCAGCCCGACTCGGCGCCGGATCCGACGGTCCCGGTGGAGATCGACCGGGTGATCGAGGGGCGATACTGCCTGGAGCGCGAGCTGGGCCGGGGCGGGTTCGGGGTGGTGATGCTGGCGTACGATCGGGAATTGCACCGCCAGGTGGCGATCAAGGTCGCGCGCCGGTCCTCGGACCTGAGCATCGATTCGTTGCTGGAGGAGGGGCGCAAGGTCGCGCAGCTCGACCACCCGAATATCGTCCCGGTGTACGATTGCGGGCACCTGGACGAGACGACGGTGTTCATCGTCTCGAAGCATGTGGATGGGGGGAGCCTCGCCAGCCAACTCGCCCTGCGGCGCCTGCCGATCGACGAGGTGGTGGCGATCGCCGCGCAGGTGGCCGATGCGCTCGCCCATGCCCACGAGAAGGGGTACATCCACCGCGACCTGAAGCCGTCGAACATCCTGCTCGACGTGCGGAACAATGCCTACGTGGCCGATTTCGGCCTGGCGCTGCGGACGACCGACCGGAGCGACCGGCACTGCGTGGAAGGGTCGTTGCGGTACATGAGCCCCGAGCAGGCCGGCGGCAAGTCTCGGCTGGTGGACTGGCGGACGGACGTGTACTCGTTCGGGGTGATCCTGTACGAGATGCTGACCGGGCGCCTGCCGTTCCCGGTGTGGTCGAGGGGCGACCCTCGCTCGATGGAGATCATAGAGATCGAGGAGCCGGTCGCGCCGAGCCGGCTGGTGCCGGAGATCTCGCCGTGCCTGGAGCGGATCTGCCTGAAGGCGATGGCGATTCATCCGGAAGACCGGTTCGCGTCGGCCTGGGAACTGGCCGAGGAGCTGCGGCCGTGTCGGGCGGGCTCGGCCCGGCGCCGGGGCCGGGGGCGAGCCTGGTTGAGGCAGGGCGTGAGCGTGGTCTTCCTGGTGCTGATGGCGGCGGTGCTGGTGCAGGCGTTCGGGCCTCGGATCGGGGCCCTGCTGGGGCGCGGGGCCGGGGCCGGGCCCGCGCCCGGGGCGGGGCGGACGCTCCCGGGATGGCCGCCGGTCGTGGCCTCGCCGCTCGACCGGGAGGTGGCCGAGTGGGCGATCGGCCGGGGAGGGGCGGTCGATTTCGTCACCCATCCGGCCACGATCACCCGGCTCGAGCAGTTGCCGGAGGTGATGCGGCCGCTCCGGACCGTGGAACTGATCGGGATCAAGCCGATGGGGGGCGAGGAGGTGGCGGCCGTCTGCGCCTTGCCGGGCCTCACCTTCCTGCACCTGGGGGATACGGGGCTGCGCGACGAGGACCTGGTGCTGATCTCCCGGATCGCCGGGCTGCGGATGCTCTGGGTCGGCTGGAACGACCTGTCCGACCGGGGGATCATGCAACTGGGCCGTTTGAAGCACCTGAGGCATCTGGACCTGGAGCGGACCTACCTGACGAACGCCGGGGTGCCGGCGATCGGCAGGGCCGAGGGGCTGGAGTTCCTGAATCTGTCGGGGACGCAGGTCACCGACGGCGGGCTGATGCCCTTGCAGGCGCTGCCGAGGCTCCGGCAGCTTTGGCTCAACCAGACGATGCTGACCGACGCCTCCGTCGACGACCTGCTGGAACTGCCGGGGCTGACGCGGCTGGAATTGCGGGACACGGCGATCACGGCCGAGGGGGTGGGACGGCTCCGAAGCGGTCTGCCGGGATGCGTGATCGTGCATGACGCGGGCAGCGATGATCGCCCGGGCGGTCTCCGCGGGATGGGGGAGTCTCGATCGGGGGAGGATGCCGCCTTCTGAGGATGGGACCGCGGGACGGAGCTGCGGGGAGGTCGGGGGACGGGGGACCGGCCTGAAGGGGGGCGTCTCAGAGGGATGGGGCGCCTTCATCGCTGATAAATGGGGAGGTAGCGATATTCGACGGCGAGGGCGAGCACGCCCATCGCCGTGCAGTAGTTGCGGCCCCCGGTGCGGTCGTTGCCGGAGGGGGAGAACCAGGAGCCGTCGGGGTCCTGGCGGTCGAGGAGGATGGGGACGAGCTGGCGGTAGTAGGGGAGGAAGTAGTCGTCGCCGAGCTGGAAGAGGGCCTGCGAGCAGTAGTAGGCCTCGTAGAAGAAGTAGTCGGAGCCCCAGCTGGGGGGGTGGGTCATGAGGTAGTCGCCGCCGGCGAGGGCCTCGGGCGAGGCGTGCTCGCCGCAGAGCTCGAGCGAGAGGATGCCGGTGCCGGTCCTGGGGTTGTTCGGGCCGCCGCGGCCGGCCTGGTAGCTGAAGCCGCCGGAGCGGGGCTCGACGCAGCGTCGGACGTAGTCGAGGGCGTCGTCGATGGCCTCGGAGGGGACGGTGCAGCCGGCGTCTCGGGCGGCTCGGAGGGCGACGACCTGCCAGCCGGAGACGCTCAGGTCGCTGTCGTAGCTGCCCGGCTGGTAGCGCCAGCCGCCGGCGTGGTCGGGGGACTTGGGCACGCGCTGGGCGCGGACGATCAGCTCGACGGCCTTCGCCAATGCGTCGCGGGCGCGGTCGGCCAGATCGGGGTCGGGGGTCATGCCGACGACCTCGGCGAGCATCAATGTGCTGATCCCGTGGCAGTAGAGCGGGCCGTGGCTCGTGTTGGAGACGAGCATGCCGTCGGGCCGCTGGTGGTCGAGGACGTAGGCGATGCCGCGCTCGATGGCCTCGCGGTACGGGCCGTCGTCCCCCGGCACGTGGCCGCAGGCGAGGAAGGCCATGACGGCCAGCGAGGTCACGGAGGTGGCCTTGCCGAATCCGCCCGATTCCCAGGAGCCGTCGGCCTGCTGGGCGGCGGCCAGGGAGTCGAGCGCCCGGCGGGCGGCCAGGTCGGTCTCGGCGTTCGAGAAGGAGGCGCGGGGGGGATCGGGCAGATCCTGGGCGATCGCGGTTCCCGAGGGAGCGATGAGCAGTAGGATCAGCCCGAGCCGGACAACCGCGGTCGGTCGTGTCATGACGAGGAACCCCGGTGGGATTTCAGCTCGCTGGCCAGGTGGGCGACGGCGAGCTCGATGCGCTTCATTTCTCGGGAGAGGGAATAGCGTTGCATGTCGAGCCAGAACCAGACCTTCAGGGCCAGCGAGACGGCCACGCCGAGGCCGAAGCCGAGGCCCCAGCGGAGGATCTCGACGACCTCGTCGGTCTGGAAGATCTTGACCACCGAGACGATGGCCAGTCCGAAGAAGATGAAGCTCATGACCGAGGCATAGACGTTGATCCAGCGGAGCCGGCCGCGGAAGCTCTCGGTCATCAGCTCCGGGAGCGTCGGCTCGCCGAGGCGGTCGAAGACGGCGCGTTCCTCGGCGGAGAGGGCCTCTCGGATCAGTGTATCGAGTTCGTGGTCCTGGGTCTTCATGGCGATTGCTCCATCCGGCGTTTCAGGTGTTGGCGGGCGTGGAACAGGCGAGACTTGACCGTGCCTTCGGGGATGCCGAGCAGCCCGGCGATCTCCCGGACGGGGCGGCCCTCGGTGTAGGAGAGGGAGAGCAGCAGGCGCTGATCGCCCGGCAGGTCGTTCAGGGCGGAGCGGAGCCGGGCCAGGGGGTCGGGCGGCTCCTCGGGGCCGGGAGATCGGGCCTGGGGGTCGGGGTCGATGACCTCGGGGTGGGCCCGGATCCGGTCGTCGAGCGACCGCTGGCGGCGTCGGCGGCGGAGCCAATCGACCGCCTTGTGGTCGACGATCCGGTAGGCCCAGCCCGGGAATCGGGAGGGGTCGTGGAGTCTCGGCAGGCCCCGGATGATCGCCAGCCAGGCGTCCTGGGCGGCCTCGGTGGCCCCTTCGGCGTGCGCCGTGCGGCGGTAGGCATGGGCGACCAGTCGACGATGCCAGCGGCGGGCGAGGGCCTCGAAGGCGTCGACCTCGCCCTGCTGGGCGGCCAGCACGAGCCAGTCGTCAAGGACCTCGTCGGGTGATCGGCCCACCGGTCGCGTGCTCCTCGATTCCTGCCAAGGCGTCGGGCCAGCCGTCCGGGACGATAGTCGGGCGGGAGGCGATCGGGTTCACGAGAAATTGGGATAACTGGGTTGCATGGGTGAGTGGTGGGGAGGGGGGGTGGTCACGGGGGCCGGAATTCATGCACGTCCATTCGTATCTGGGGGGCTTGGATCGCTGCGGCTCTTGGTCTACGATGGGAGGCTGAGGTGTGATTGGGCGGCCGGTCTCGATTCTCCGTTTATTTACGAGTGTGGGCGGCCCGGCGGCCCGGCGGCCAGGGGCGAGGGGCTTGCGGAAGGACCCAGAAGGCCAGGAGAGGTCGATGAGCGAGTCGTTCGCGGATCGCGACCCGGTCGAGTTGCTGGCCGACGAGATCATGGAGCGCTTCCGGAACGGGGAACGCCCCGAGCCCGAGGAGCTGATCCTGGCCTATCCGGAACTGGCCGACGACTTGCCCGCGATCCTCCAGACGATGCTCGATCTGGAGCGCATGTTCCCGAGGGAGGGGGCGGAGGGCCGGCCGTCGCCGTCCCCCCTGTCGATGGCGTTGTCGGCGTGGCCCTCGTCGGGTTCGGGTTCGGGTTCGTCGTCGCGGGGCGGCGGGGCGGAGCCGGCGGGAGGGCCGCGGTTCTGGCAGGTGGGAGATTACCACCTGGTCAGGGAGGTCGGCCGGGGGGGGATGGGGGTCGTCTACGAGGCCGAGCAAATCTCGCTCGGCCGGCGGGTGGCGTTGAAGATCCTGCCGAGCCACATCGTGTTCGATGCGGACATGCTCGAACGGTTCCGGCGCGAGGCGAGGGCGGCGGCCCGCCTGCACCACACGAACATCGTGCCGGTGTTCGAGGTCGGCCAGGAAGGCGAGATGGCCTACTACGCCATGCAGTTCATCCGGGGCCGGGGGCTGGACCGGGTCATCGATGAGCTGCGCAGGCACCGCGAGCACCAGGCGGCCGAGACCCTGTCGCCGGCCGAGGTGAGGGCCCTGAAGGCGGAGGCGCTGACCTCGGATCGGGACGAGAGCAGCCTGAGCCTGGCGGCCCGGTCGCTCTGGACGGGGCGGTTCGCGCTCGGGGCGCTCGACTCGGGGACGAGCCTGATCGCGATCCCGAGCACCGACGCCACGCTGATCGAGCCGGCCGACGAGGGGGCGGATCTGCGACGGCTGGGCGATGCGACGGGCCCGGGGGCGAGGGCCGACCGGGTCGCCTCGTCGTCGTGGCGGTCGAGCGGGCGGCTGCCCTATTTCCGGAGCGTGGCGCGGGTCGGCCGGCAGGTGGCGCAGGCGCTGGCCTATGCGCACGGCCGGGGGATCGTCCACCGGGACATCAAGCCGAGCAACCTGCTGCTCGACGACGACGGGGTGATCTGGGTCACCGACTTCGGGCTGGCGCAGGTGGAGCAGGACCGGCCGCTGACCCGGACGGGGGACCTGCTGGGCACGCTGCGCTACCTGGCCCCCGAGTGCTTCCGGAGCCGGGCCGACGCGAGGGCCGACCTGTACGCGCTGGGCCTGACCTTGTACGAGATGCTGGCCCTGCGCCCGGCCTTCGCCGCGGCCGACCGGCTGCAACTGGTCGAGCAGATCCGGACCGAGGAGCCGAAGCCGCTCCGGCAGCTCGACCCGAGCATCCCGAAGGACCTGGAGACGATCATCCTGAAGGCGACGGACAAGGACGCCGACGCCCGGTATCAGACGGCCTCGGCCCTGGCCGAGGACCTGGGGCGATTCCTGGAAGACAGGCCGATCGCGGCGCGTCCGATCGGCGTGCCCGAGCGGCTGGCGCGCTGGTGCCGCCGCAAGCCGGAGCTGGCGGCCATGACCGGGGCGCTCTTCGGGCTGATGCTGACGATCGCCGTGGGGTCCTCGATGCTGGCGGTGCGGCTGGAACGCTCGGCCCGCGAGGCGCTGGCCTCGGCCGAGGCCGCCAACGAGGCGGCGACGAGGGAGCTGCGCGCCCGGCTGGAGGCCGATCAGGCGAACCGGGAATTGTCGGCGACCCAGGATCGGCTGCGGCGGAACCTGTATGCGTCCCGGGTCAACGCGGCGCTCTCGGCCTGGAACGCGAACGACATGGGGCAGTTCCACGTCCTGCTCGACCGGGCCGAGCCGGGGGAGGAGGACCGGGACCTGATCGGCTGGGAGTGGGACTACCTGAGGCGGCTGGCCGGCCCCGATCGGCGGCGGTTCGACGACCACTCCCGGGAGGTCAACGAGGTCGCCTTCAGCCCCGACGGCCGGACGCTCGCGTCGATCCAGTGGGGGGGCCTGGCGCTGCTTCGGGACCCGATGACCGGGGCGGTGCGGCGGACGCTGTCGGGGTCGGACCACCCGGACATCGTCGGCCCGAATCAGATCGGGGTCTTCGGCCTGGCGTTCCGCCCCGACGGCCGGGTCGTGGTGGCGCAGGACGCGGAGACGCTTCAGCCGGCGAGTTACGACGTGGCGAGCGGCCGTCGGCTGGCCGTGTTCGAGGGGGTCGAGGGCTCGGTCCTGGACCTGGAGGTCAGCCCCGATGGCCGTTGGCTGGTCGGGGCGACCTCGGCGCACCGCCTGATGCTCTGGGAGCTGGAGACGGGGAGGCTTGCGGCCTCGATCGACGGCGCCCATCGGAGTTCGGTGATGAGCCTGGCGTTCAGCCCCGACGGCCGGACGCTCGTGACCAGCGGGAAGGACGGCGTGGTCCAGCTCTGGGACACCGAGCCGCTGCGGTCGAGGGCCAGGCTGGTCGGCCACGCGGGGCAGGTGTTCGGGGTGGCGGTCAGCCCCGACGGCCGGACGATCGCCTCGGCGGGGCGAGACGGCTCGGTCCGGCTCTGGGACCTGGAGGCGGGGCGCGAGTCCGCGTTGATCCGGGAGGCCGGCCCCTGGCAGATCGCCGTGGCGTTCAGCCCGGACGGGAGCCGGCTGGCCTCGGCCGGCCTGGACAAGGCGGTGACGGTCTGGGACCTCGATTCGGGGGAGGAGGCCCGGGTGTTCCAGGGGCACACCGATACCGTGGCCAGCCTCGACTTCAGCCCCGACGGCCGGCTGCTGGCCTCGTCGAGCTTCGACCGGACGGTGCGGCTCTGGGAGCTGGACGAGTCGGAGCAGCCCCGCAGCCTGCGGAATGTCGAGGCCCTGGGCGGCCTGGACGTGCCCATCGACCTGTCCTTCACGCCCGACGGGAGGCGGGTCGCGGCGTCGTTCGGCAGCGGGTTCCTGAAGGGGTGGAGGGTCGAGGACGGCGAGGTCGTGATCTTCTTCTCCGTGCTCGATCGCGACGACCCGCGCCCCGACCGGCGGATCGACGCGATCGCCTTCAGCCCCGACGGGCGTCGGCTCGCGATGAGCGGCCCCGACCGCCAGATCAATTTCTACGGGGCGTCCCCGGGCCTCATCGAGGGGGTGATCCCCTCGGCGCACGGGGACACGATCAAGGACCTCGCCTTCACGCCGGATGGGCGGCGGGTCGTCTCGGTCTCCGACGACGGGCGCCTGCGGGTCTGGGACGCCACGACCTTCGAAAACGTGTACACGTACGAAGGGCTCCTCGGTGGCATTCACCGGGTGGGGGTCAGCCCGAACGGCCGGCTGATCGCCGCGGCGGGGGTGAACGGCGTGGTGAAGGTGCTGGAGGCCGCGACCGGGGCGGAGTTGCATTCGCTCGAGCGGCATTCCGGGGCGGTTTACAGCCTGGTGTTCCATCCCGACGGCCGCCGACTGGCCTCGGCCGGCGCCGATGCGATGATCTGTTTCTGGAGCGTGGAGGACGGGAGCCTGCTCGACGCGATGGCCGGGCACTCGGGGTCGATTCAGGACCTGGCGTTCAGCCCCGGCGGCCGTCGGCTGGCGTCGGCCGGGTCCGATCGGACGATCCGCCTGTGGGACATGACCAGCGGCCTCGAAGTGCTGACCTTGAAGGACCACTCCGACCGGGTCCGCCGGGTCGCCTTCAGCCCCGACGGCCGGACGCTCGCCTCGATCAGCGATGACCGCACCGTCACGCTGCGGGAAGCCCTGCCGCGCAGCCCCGCCCCGACGGCCGGCCCTCGGGAATCGGGATCGGAGCTGGCGTCGAGCCTGACAGACTGACGATCGGGGCGGACGCCACAAGGGGGGGGAGCCCGGTCGGGGGGCGGAGCGGGTCCGGATCGGTGGACGGAGCCCCCTCCTCCAGGCAAGGGGATTCCGTCCCCCGATGTTCCATGTCGGGATCAAGGTGCGGGCGGGGGCGCCGGGCGGGGTTCGGCGGCGGGGGGCGAGGAGGCTCGGGCGATTTCCCGGAAGTAGAGGCGGATGAGGGTGGCGTAGTCGGGGTGGTAGCGGTCGGTCGAGGAGCGGAGCATCTCGGTGCGGAGATGGCCGGGCAAGGAGCCCCAGAGGCGATCGGAGCGGAGGTCGAGGTCGGCGTCGGGGTCGGCCACGCCGGCGGCGGCCGATCCGGAGGGAGGGGCGGACGGCTCCTGATCGGTCGGCGACGAGGGGGGCGCGGCGCCGGGGGCCTGGGCGAGCATCCGGGCGAGCTGCTCGGCCTGGGCGTTCGGGTCGGCGGGGCCGGAGGCCTGGCGGAGCTGTTCGGCGGCGCGTCGCATGGCCTCGGCGGCTGATCGGGAGGCGTCGGAGGATCGGGAGGGGTCGCCGCCGGCCTGTTGCAGGTCGCGTTGCGCGGCGTCGGCCTCGGCCCGGGCGGCCTGGGCGGACTCGTCGAGTTCGGGGGTGCGTTCGATCAGGTCGGCCAGGGCCTGGGTCAATTGCTCCTGGGCCTGGCGGAGTTGTTCGAGGGCCTCGGGGTCGATTGAGGGTTCTGCCGCGGGGTCCTCGGCGTCGGAAGGGGGGGCGGACATGGCGTCGGCGCGGTCGGCCAGCTCGGATTCCTGGCGGGCGAGGTCGGCCAGTTGGGGCCGGGCGGCGGCGGCCCGGGCGAGGTCGTCGAGCCGTTCCGAGAGGGAGTCGAGCCGGTTGGAGGAGGCGGCGAGTTCCTGCTCGGCGCGGCGGAGGTCGTCGGGGCGGTCGGCGGTCTCGGCGGTTTGGGCGTCGTCGAGGGCGGCGCGGGCGGCGTCGGGCTCGGCCGCGGCGGCCTGCCGGATGGCGTCGCCGATGGGCTCGAGCATGGCGTCGTCGTGGAGCGAATCGGCGAGGTCCCGGAGCCGATCGACCAGGTCCTGGGCCGATTCGGCGAGGCGGTCGAGGTCGGCTTGCTGGCGGTCGGACCAGCGTCTCGGGTCGCGCCGGGCGGCCTCGGCGGCGGCGCGGAGCGGCCCGGAGCGGAGGCGATCCTCGGCGGCCTGGCGGGCGAGGGCGTCGAGGGCCTCTCGGATCGGGCGGAGCGCCTCGTCGCGCCGGTCGGCGTTGTGGCGTTCGATGTCGGCGACGATGGCGACGGGCCGGGGGTCCGACCATGCCTCGTTCGGCCCGCGAGGGGGGGGCAGGGAGTCGACGACCCGGACCCGGATGGACACGGAGTCGCCGCCGGTGAGGGCCAGGGGGGTGAGATCCCACTCGGCCAGGCCCCGGGCCGCAGGGGAGCCGAGGCCGTCGAGCGAGAGGGGGATGACCTCCTGTTCCGGCTCGTCGTGCGGGGAATCGGGGCGATGGATCGTGACATGAAGCTCGGCGGCGGCGACGGCCAGGTCGTCCCGGGCGGCGACGGGGACGACCAGGCGATCGCCGGGCCCGAGGGCCTCGGCCCCGTCGCCGAGGGCGACGGCGGGGGGGGCGTCGGGCTGGACGTCCAGGAGGCCGGGGGGGGCGGAGCGGTCGGCCAGCCCCCGGGCATCCTCGGCGGTGATCGCGAAGGGGCCGGACGCGGAGGCGACGACCTCGGCCGTCCAGCGGGTGCGGTTGGTGCCGTCGGCGTCACGCGCGGGGGTCAGCTCGATCGGGTCGGGGGGGCCGTCTGCCCCTTCTTCGGGCCAGTCGAGGGTGACGCGGTGGCTCGGGAGGTCGGTGGTTACGGTGATCGCGACGAGGCTGTCTTGCCGGGCGACGACGACGGATGAGGAGGGGTCGTCGATCGTCGAGGGGGGCAGGCCGGTGTAGGCGGGAGGGGTGATCGTCCAGCGTTGCGAGGCGACTCGGGGAGGGTCGACGACCGAGACGCGGAAGGCGCGGGTCCGGGCGGGTCCGGCGGTGATCCGGTAGGTGATGGCACCCTCGACCGCAGGGAGGGTGAGGGCGAAGGTCTGGTCGTTGGCGTCGCTTGAGGGGGAGCCGGGGCCCATGGTCAGGGAATGGGAGGAGCCGGAGGCGTCGGTCCAGGCGATCCGGGCGGAGTCGGGGACGGATGGGCCGAATCGGGGGCGGACGACGGCGGAGATGGTGAGCGGCTCGCCCCGGGCGAGCAGGGCGTCTCCCGGCTCGACGAGAATGGCGAGCTGTCCGGCCGTGCCGGGGTCGGTCCAGGGCATCAGGACGCGGCGGGCGAGCAGGGCGAAGGGGTCGGGGGCCAGGACGCCGGGCAGGGCGACCAGGGCGACCGCCGCCAGGCCCAGGGCGAGGTGTCGCCGAGGGCGGCGGAGCGGGACGGCGAGGCGGGGGGCGATGGATTTGGCGTCGTCGGCGGCCCGGTCGACGAGGGCGGCGATCAAGGTCGGAGAGCCGTGGGCAAGTTCGCCGTCCTCGATCAGGGCGACGGCCGCCGAGAGGCGTTCGCCGGCCTCGGGGCGGGCCCGCTCGGCGACGGCGGCCAGGGCGTGTCGGGCGGGGCGTCGGAGGATCGCCCGGAGGAGAATCAGGCTGAGCCCGACCGATGCCAGGCCCACCGCCGAGAGCCAGACGGCCCATCGCGCGGGGTCGGTCAGGGGCCGGAGGCCATCGACGATCATGGCCCCGGCGACGATCGCCGCGAGGAGGCCGAGCAGGCGGCCGAGGCCGGTCATGGCCCTCGCCCATCGCAACCGGCGATCGACGCCGCGGAGCGCCTTGCGGATCGGCAAGGGCAGGCGGGGCGATCGAGGGCGCTTCGGGGGGGGGGCGGGGGGGGCCAGGGTCATGGGTCGGGTTCCCTTTTGGGCCGAGGAGGGGCGGCTCGGTTCGGCACGTTTGGGACCGCTCGGGCGCAGGGTTCTCCGGGTGCTCCCAGTGTATCGAGGCAAGGGAAGGGGGGCCACGCGGTTGGCTCGGCGTTTTGGGGGACGTGAGCGTGCTTTTGCGTGTGTTGCGGTCGCGGGTGAGGGAGGTGGTGGTCGGAGCGCAAGGCGTGGTGTTCTGGGCAGGGACCCCTCACCCCGGCCCTCTCCCCGCGGGCGGGGAGAGGGGGACGGGAGCGGATCGGCGTTTCCTGGCGAGCGAGCCATCTCAACCCTCGCCCCCTCTGGGGGAGAGGGTGGCCGAAGGCCGGGTGAGGGGGCAGTTGGCCAGCTCGCCACGCCTTGCGATCCGGCCGGGGACCCCTCACCCCGGCCCTCTCCCCGCGGGCGGGGAGAGGGAGAGGGAGGCGGATGTGGCCAGGACTTACGGGAAGAGGGAGGCGGGGGCCGCAACGATTCCAAAAAAAGGGGGAGGAAGCAAGGGGGGAGGGGGGATGGCGGGGGCTAATTGCCTTTTTCGGCGCGGGGGGGGGGAGGCTCGATCTCGGGGTCGGTCCACTTGAGGGCGCGGGCGCGGCCGATGGGGGCGATGCGGAGGACGATCTCGCCGTTCTGGAAGATGCGGACGGTGCCGGTCGACTCGCTGACGGCGACGGCGACGGCGGTGGTGACCTTGGTGATGGCGGCGCCGGTCCAGTGGCGGGTGCCGAGCCCTTTCGGGAGGGCGAGGCCGGTGGTCGGGGCGTCGATCATCTGGCAGGCGGCCTCGACCGTGCCGTCCCGGGAGACGACGATGGCGCCGTCGAGCTGGGCGATCTCCTTGATGGCCTCGCGGACGCGGGCGTCGCGGATGTTGCGCTCCTTGCGGCGGTAGCCCTTGACGGGGTCGAAGCCGAGGGTGCGGGCGCGGGCCATGACCTCTCGGGTGTCGCCGACGACGATCAGGGTGCCGACGGGCTTGCCCTCGCGGCCCTCGCGGCCGACGGCCACGGCGATGTCGACGATGGCCTTGAGCGTCTCGAACGGGACGCTGGTCTCGAGGGCGCGGAGGTCTCGGGCGCTGAGGCGTTCGAGGCGCTCGCCGAGGCGGATGGTGCTGATCGAATCGAGGTCGGAGTCGAAGGCGGCGTAGACGACGACGACGCGGGCGCCGGAGCGGAGCAGGTCGTTGGCGACCGACTCGATGAGGGCCAGGGTGATGCGCTCGACGATCCCGGCGTCGACCGGCTCGACCTCGACGGGGACCAGGCCGGCCTCGGCCACGGTCTCGACGTGCTTCTCGAGGACGGCGACGAGGACCCGGGTGGACTGGCAGACCTCCCGGACGGCTTTCCAGTCGAGGTTGCCCTCGGGCAGCACGAGCAAGCCGGCGGCCCCGAGCTGATCGACGGCCTCGCAGGCCATTTCCAGCAGGTGCGACGTCGTCTTGTTCAGTGTGCTCGGCAACGTCACGACTGGCCCCCGCCTCGGTGCGTTACGACGATCCCCGACTCCCAAAACCACGGATCGACGGGTCGGCCGTCCGACGTGTCGACCACCGGGACGAGGGACGCGGCCCCGGGGCGTCCAATGCCTGAACGCACCGGGGGTTCCCGCCCGGCATGACGTCCGACCGCCCTCGCCCGATCGTCCCTCCGAGCCCGGCAGCTTAACAGCGCGTGGCGGACCTGCCAAGTCGAGCCATCCCATCGGCGCCGATTCTGTCTGAACTTTTCCGGAGGGGGCCGGCCCCTGGAGTGGTCTTGGGGGGGGAGGGAAGGGGATCGAGAGCCGGCGCGGAGGCTGGGCGAGCATCAGGAACTTCGAGGGATTGCCGGCCCGTGCCCGGGAACCGCCGGCGGCGGCGGTTCCCGGGGAAGCAAGATGATCATGCGGAGATGAGCATGGGCATGGTCGGGGTTTACTCGGGGAGCCGCTCGGTCTCGACCGGGGGCAGGGGGCCGGTGCAGGCTTCCATGAAGGCGACGAGGTCGAGCTTCTCCTGCTCGGTCAGGTCGATCGGCTTGATCTTGTCGCTGAGGTTCTTGTTAGGGATGCCCCCCTTGGCGTAGTGCTCGACGACCTCGAGGAGGGTCTGCTGGCTGCCGTCGTGCATGTAAGGGGCGGTCTGGGCGACGTTGCGGATGGTGGGGGTCTTGAACGCCCCCCAGTCCTTCGGGTCGCCGGTGACGGCGAAGCGGCCGACGTCGGGGTCGTCCGAATCCATGCCGACGCCGAGGTTGTGGTAGAGCTCGTCGGCGAGGTTCGGGCCGACGTGGCAGGCCGAGCAGTTGACGCGCTGGCTGAAGAACAGCTCGCGGCCGCGGCGGGCCTCCTCGGACATCGGGTTCTTCTCGGCGTCGGCCTTCACGGCGAGGTACTGCGTGTAGAGCTCGGGCTCGAATTCCTCGATGTCTTCGAGTTCCGAGGGGTCGAGCTGGGCGAACTTGGCCAGTTCCTCGGCGTAGTCGAACGGGGACGGGCCGGTGACGATGGCGCGCTCGAAGGTGGCGATGGCCTTGCCGATGGTCTCGATCGTGATGCCGTCGTCGGGGAAGATCTCCTCGAACTGGAGGACGTAGCCGGGGATGCGGCGGATGGTGTCGACGGCGACGTCGTGCGTGTTGCCCATCTCGATCGGGTTGGCGATGGGGCCGATCGCCTGCTCTTCGAGCGAGGCGGCCCGGCCGTCCCAGAACTGAGGGCCGGAGAGGATGCGGTTGTAGGCCGTCGGCGAGTTGCGGTTGCCCTGCTGGTCGAGGATGCCGATGCCGAACTGCGTCGGCGAGGCGTAGCCGGTGCCGGGGGCGTGGCAGGTGGCGCAACTGATCGTGCGGTCGGCCGAGAGGCGGGTGTCGAAGTAGAGCTGGCGGCCCAGCTCGACCTTGGCGCGGGTCATCGGGTTCTCGGTCAGGCCGATCATCTGGGCGGCCCCGGCCGAGAGGCCGAGCGGCAATGTGACGTCGAGGACCTTGTGATTGTCCTCGTCGGCCAGCCAGGCCTGGATCTGATCGGTCGTCAGGGGGCCTTCGCCCGGGATCCCCGCCGTCAGGGACGGATCGCCGAGGACGACGGCAAGCCGAGGGTCGTCCTGGGCACCGACCGGGGAGGCGAGGAGGACCGCAAGCAGCGCGGCCGGAACGATTCGGGTCATCATGCGCATCGACTCCTGGGAAACTTGCCGATTCCGCAAGGTCTTGCGATCGTCTTGTGGGAAACCGGCGAGGGGGGGGAGGGCGGATGGAGGGTGGGCGGCGAGACCGAAGCAATCGGGGTCCGGGCGGGGGATGGCCGCGCGATCGGCCCGGGTACGAAGCGGCGTACCGTGCGGGGCCGATCGCCGGGAAGTCCTTCCGGAGGGGTGAGTGCGTGACCCCAAGGGCGAGCCTGCGACAGGGGCACCCGGGGCCGGGGCACGCCGTCTTCCATTGTAGTGGGATCGGGCGGTCGCTGACAAACCTCGATCGGGAGGCGTGGACCGTTTGCGACGCGGGGAGGTGGGCGTGGCAGGTCGTCGGGTGGTCGGAACCGCGCCCCGATTTTGCCGGGACGGCGTCGGGAAACCGGCCGGACGGGGCGCCGTGACCTAGGGTTGGATTTGAGCGGTTCTCGCGAGTGTGCCGATGGTGCCGGCTCCCCCATGTTGCTCGGCCTTCGGCCCTCTTGGGTTCCCGAATCGGGAGCGAGAGATTGGTCGGGTCGGACTCGTCGCGTGTCGCGGGGCATTGCGTTGCCCGAGGGGCGGGGGGTTCGGCCGGGATCGGGAGCGCCGCGGACGGGGCGAAGGAATGCGACGGACGGCCCCAGGGGATGGGCAGACCCCTCTGATCGGATCGGTTTGCATCCACGAGCACGGTTCCCATGAGCACGATCCGGCGGCGAACTCGGACAACCCGGCTGGAGGTCAGTCCGCTCGAGGCCCGGACGCTGATGAGCGTCGATCTCGACGGCGTGCACGCGCTCTTTCATGCGCATTTGAACTACGGGCGGCAGGTCGGCGCGTTGCACTGGATCCCCCTGGGAGGGGTCGCAGACGCGGACTCGGGCTGGCAGGCCCGGCCTCCGATGACGCCCGAAGCGGGGGCGCGAGAGGCGAACGTGGAGTGGGCGAGCCGGATCGATGAATTGCAGCGTCTCGGGCACCCGGGGCTGCACCACATCGACCCGATCACGGGGACCGATCCCACCGATCGGCACCAGGGGCACGTGATTGCCGGGACGGGCATGGCGGAGAATGTCTACGGGGGGCCGCTGTCGGGGCCGATGAACCTGACGCCGCGGGGGCCGATCGAGGCGCTCGGGCCGTGGGTGGCCAGCCCGGGGCACTTCAACAACCTGAACACGATCTGGTCGGGCTGGAACCCGGCGATGCTGGCGCAGATCGACCGCTACGGGGTGGGGTCGAACTGGGAAGGAACGCCGGAGGACCGGCTGAGCGGGTCGTATGTCTCGTTCTCGTCGTATGCGAGCGTCGCTCCGGGCCCGTCGGTGGCGATCCGGGCGTTGACGGGGGTGGTCTTCGACGACCGGAACGGGAACGGGTGGCTCGACCTGGGGGAGGGGCGGTCGGTGACGATCCGGGCCATGTCGCTCGACACCGGGGCGGTGGTGGAGACGACCTCGGACGGCGGGGGCATGTATCAACTGCCGCTGGCGACCGACGCGGGCTATCGGGTCGAGGTGACGGGGCCGGGGATCGACGCGCCGATGGTGCGTGACGTGTCGATGGGCCAGACGAACCGGACGGCGAACGTGGTGATGGGGCGCGGGGTGTTCCTCGATTACGCCGAGGTGATCGCCCCGACCATCCCCCGGAAGCGGCCGACGGCGTTCCCCGAAACGGTGAGCGTGGCGGCGGGATCGCCGGTGACGGTCGAGCTGACGGCCTCGGCGAAAGCGGGGCAAGGGGACAGGGTGTTCGTGGTCGACGCGATGACGACCGAGGGGATTCCGGTCCAGACGACGGACTGCGGCATCACCCTGACCCCGACGGTGGGGACGACGACGGTGATTTATGTGATCGCCAACGAGGCCGGCTTGCTGGCCGCCTCGACGGTGACGATCACCGCGACGAGCCCGCCCCCCGGGACCCCGCCGCCGCCGACGGCGCCGCCGCCCACCGAACCCACCGGGCCGACGACGCACGAGCCGGCCGATTACGACGGCGACGGCATGGCCGACCTGGCGTTGACGCGCTACAACGCGAGCCTTCGTGCATTGGTCTTCGAGCTCCGGCTCTCGAACGGGGGGAACCCGGTGACGGAGCAGCGGAGCATCGCCGATGTGTCGCCGCACGTGATCCCGGTCGTCGGCGATTTCGATGGCGACGGCAAGACCGACCTGGCGGTGGTCGACCCGATGGCGGTGGTGGGCGGCGGATCGGTGCCGAACGCGACGGTCTGGATCGTCGTGTCGTCGCGATCGGGCCTGCGCCAGGAGATCCCGTTCGGGGCCGCGGGGGTGCTCGACCGGCCGGCCCCGGCCGACTTCGACGGCGACGGGACGACGGACATCGCCACCTTCCGGGCCAGCAGCGACCTGACCCCGGGTGCGGCCGAGTGGTTCATCCTGCCCTCGGGGGCGGGGGGGGCGTTCCGGGTGGCCTTCGGCGCGGCGGGGGGCTCGGACCTGCCGGCCCCGTTCGACTTCGACGGCGACGGCCGGGCCGAGATCGCCACCTTCCGTCCGGTCAGCGACCTGGCCCCGGGCGCGGCGCAGTGGTTCATCCTGCCCTCGTCGGCGAACGACCTGCAATTCCGGGAACGTCGGGGGGCGTATCCGGTGACGTTCGGGGCCTCGGGGAACGCGGATCAGCCGGTGGTGGCCGACTACAACGGCGACGGCCGGGCCGACATCGCCGCGTTCCGGTCGGTCAGCGACCTGGCGCCGGGATTGGCCCAGTGGTTCATCCTGCCCTCGGCCGAGCCGTTCCCGAGCTTCGGCGGCGGCTATCCGATGACGTTCGGGGTGGCCGGGGTGATCGCCGCCGTGGGCGACTACGACGGCGACGGCCGGCCCGATCCGGCCGTCTTCCACCCCGCGTCGGGGCGCTGGACGATCCGACGCTCGACGGACGGGGTGCAGCAGGAGATCGCCTTCGGATCGACCGGCGCCCGGGTGGCGCCGGTGCTGGCCCCGCTCTATTTCCGGCTCCGGGCGACGCAGAATCTGGCGTGATCGGGGGGATGGCGAGCGTTTTCGAACCCTGTAGGGTCCGCTGTGCGGACCGATTGGTTCGATGCGATCAGGAACGGTCCGCACAGCGGACCCTACAGGACTATTTCCGGCTCCGGGCGACGCAGAATCTGGCGTGATCGGGGGGGCTCGCTGCGCTCGACCTCAGCCACCCCTTCGGGCTCAGATCAAGGCGCGGATCGGCCGGGCGGTGCTGGGGAGGATGGGGATGGGTCGGCCGGCGAGGTCGTCGACGAAGGCGTGGGGGTCGATGCCCATCGCGTGGTAGACGGTGGCGAGGACGTCTTGATAGTGGATGGGCGAGGCGACGGCGTAGGCGGCGTGCTTGTCGGTCGAGCCGATGACCTGGCCGACGTTCAGGCCGCCGCCGGCGATGAGGGCGTTGGAGACGGGGGCCCAGTGGTCGCGGCCGGCGTCCTTGTTGACCTTCGGGGTGCGGCCGAACTCGCCCCAGACGACGACGGTGACGTCCTGGTCGAGCCCCCGGGCGTGGATGTCGTCGACGAGGGCGGAGATGCCCTGGTCGAACAGGGGGAGGTGGTTGCGGAGGTGGTTGAAGTTGTTGCCGTGGGTGTCCCAGAAGCCGTAGGCGACGGTGACGACCCGGGCACCGGCCTCGACCAGGCGGCGGGCCATCAGGAGCTGGTCGTTCCACATCGGGGCGCCGTCGCCGAGGTGCTTCGACGAGCCGATGCCGTAGCGGTCGCGGACCTTCGGGTCTTCCTTCGTCACGTCGAGGGCTCGGGCGACGGTGTCGGAGGTCAGGACGTTGAAGGCGCGCTGGTAGAAGGCGTCGAGGCCGGCGACGGGCTGGCTGTCGACGTCGCGTCGCCAGTCGTCGAAGCGGTCGAGCAGGGCGCGGCGGCGGTCGAAGCGGGCGGGCTCGACGGTGGTCTGGGTCATCAGTTCCTGGTCGCCGTCGCCGAGGCGGGCACCGGCGTAGCTCAGGCCGAGGTGGCCGGGGCCCCCGCTGTTATACGGGCGGTGCTGCATGGTCGGGAACAGGTCGACGAACGGCGGCACGACGGGATCGACCACGCCCTGGACGCGGGAGACGACCGAGCCGAAGTGCGGCTTGCCCTCGCGCTGGGCCTGGGTCATGGGGTAGCCGGTGAGGTTCTGCCAGCTCGTGTGCTCGTCGCGGAGGCCGACGATGGATCGGATGACGGCGAGCTTGTCGGCCGACCGGGAGAGCATCGGCAGCAGCTCGCCGAACCGGACGCCGGGCAGGGCGGTGTCGATCGGGTTGAACTCGCCCCGGATCTCGGCGGGGGCCTCGGGCTTCAGGTCGAACGTGTCCTGGTGGGAGATGCCGCCGGAGAGGTAGACCATGATGACCGCCTTGTGCGACCGGCCGATCCCCGCCGCCTGTTCGGCACGCAGGAGGCCGGGGAGGCCAAGGCCCCCCATCGCCAAGGCGCCGAGCTTCAGGAACGATCGTCGCGACCGGCCGTCGCAGTAGCGATACGAAGGGCCTCCGAGCGTCAACATCGCCGATCGCCTCCGGGCTCGTATTGGGACAGGACAGGAGCGAAGCAAAGCGTCCCCGGGCCGGCCGAGGAGGCGGCACGGTGCTGGCGGATTGTTCGAAGAATATCAAACACGAGGGGGGATGCGATAGATGGAAGTGGTGATTTGATGACGCGGGATCGGGTTGCGTCCCTTTCGGTTCAGCGCGAGCCGAAGTAGAAGCCGATCCAGGCGGCGGCCAGGTGTTCCGGGCCGTTCGAGCCGAGCCGGGGGATGACGACGCGGAGGTCGTCGGGCAGGAAGGGGGAGGCCTGGTCCCAGGTCAAGGCGACCAGGACGACGGCGGCGCCGAGCGCGATAAATGCCTTCAAATCCTCGACCAACCGCATGGCGTCGGGGTTCCGGGAGAAGGCGTCGGCGGGCATCAGGGCCTTGAACAGGGCGCCGAGCAGGAAGCCGCCGATGAGCAGGAGGGTGACGGCGGCCGGGCTGGTGTCGATCGGGCCGAGCCGGTTCTCGCCGTAGAGGAAGACGGCCACGCCCACGAAGGCACCGACGAGGAGCAGGCGGACGGTCCCCTTCGGCAGATAGAGCGGCGGCGGGACGGCGGCGTCGGCCTCGGTGGGGGCCTCGGAGCGGGGGCGGCTTCGGGAGGCGAAGTAGTGGCCGAGGATGATGAACATCAGGTCGCGGAGGTAGGCCGGCACCTCGCGATCGGGGTGCAGGGCGAGCGACCCGCTGACGGTCGCCGCGATCGCCAGGGCGAGCAAGGCCCGGACGCTGCCCGGGGGCAGGCCGAACGCGTTGCGCTTCTTCCATTCGGGGGGCTTCGGGGGCTTCTCGTAGCGTTGTGTCATGGGCTCGAAATCTCTCGGGTGAAGTAGGGGGCCGTCGAGGACTCGACGGCATCCTACGGGAAGGGTGGCACGCTGGGGCGTTGCGTCGGGAAGGCGGTGTCCGCCATCCTATCAGGGAGTTCGTCTCAGCAGGCCGGGGATTCCGAACCGCTGCCGGATGGTCGTTCACGTTGGGAATTCCAGGCTCGAACCCTAACCATGTCGAAGGGGAAGCTCCCAATGATCGCGACGCCCCGTCCCGCTCCCGTGTTGCTGTTGATGGGGGCGATGCTCGCCCTCCCCGCCGCGGCCTGGGCCGATGCCGACGAGGCCCCGGCCCCGATCGTCCTCTTCGACGGCGAAACCCTCGACGGCTGGAAGGCGGCCGATTTCTACAAGCCGGGCGAGGTGTCGGTGAAGGACGGCGCGATCATCCTGGCCGCCAGCGAGGTGTCGGGGGGGATGACGGGGATCACCACCACCCGGGAGGACCTGCCGACGACCAACTACGAGTTCTCGTACCGGGCCAAGCGGTTGTCCGGCCGCGACTTCTTCGCCGCCGCGACCTTCCCGGTGGGCGAGAACTTCCTGACGCTCGTCAACGGCGGCTGGGGGGGGAGCGTGACCGGCCTGTCGAGCATCGACGGGGCCGATGCCTCGGAGAACCTGACCGGCACCTATCAGAAGTATGCCGACGACACGTGGTACTCCTTCCGCATCCGGGTGACCGACGCCGCCATTGAATGCTGGATCGACGACGAGAAGCTGATCACCTTCGAGGACCCCGGCGACCACCACCTCGACACCCGGCTCGAGACCCGGGTGAACCACCCGCTCGGCTTCGCCACCTGGCAGACCGGGGGGGCGGTGAAGGACATCGTCGTGCGACCGCTCGCGGCGGAGGAGATCCCGGCGACCTCGGACGAGGACCGCTGAGCCTTCGGGGAGGGAGGGGACCTCGCGCAGAGACGCGGAGGCGCGGAGAAGAAGAGGGGAGTGAGAGGGGAAGAGACGTTGCTCGCCTCGCTTCTCCGCGGCCCTGCGCGCAATCCTGCTCCTCGTTGTTGGAATGCGTGGGTGATTGCTGGTCGGGCAATCGGCGGTGCGGGCCTCGACAAAGATGGTAGACTTGACGGAGGTTGCCGGGCTTGCCGCCCGGCGATTGGCCGTGGTGCGCCGAGTCGCCGCACCCGTGGATTGGCTCCGGAGTGACCCTCGCGATGAACTTCCGCCGGAAACTGATCGTGCTGATTGTGGGGATCGTGGCCGTCTTGCTGACGCCGTACTTCCTCTGGCACGAGCAGATGGACGCCTATTTCGAGTCGGAGAGCTACCAGGCGTGGCTGATCTCGGTCAAGCCGTTCGCCTGGCTGATCGGCATGTCGCTGATCGTGGGCGACCTGGTCTTGCCGATCCCGACGCCGCCGATCATGGCGACGTTGGGGACGCTCTACGGCACGCTGCTCGGCGGCATGATCGCCTCGACCGGCTCGGTGCTGGCCGGCTTGACGGCCTACGGCACGGCCCGGATCTTCGGCGACAAGGGGGCCAGGATGCTCGCCAGCGAGGACGAGCTGGCGCGGTTCCGGAGCTTCTTCGACTCGTGGGGGGTGGCCGGGATCATCGCCTCGCGGGCCCTGCCGATCCTGCCGGAGGTGCTCACCCTGCTCGCGGGGGTCGCCGGGATGCACTTCGGCCGGTTCCTGATGGCCCTGGTGCTGGGGTCGGTGCCGATCGGCATGCTGATGGCCGGGGCCGGGGCGTGGGCGGGCAGCTCGTCGACCTTGCTGGTGGTCGTGACCTTGATCCCGGCGGGCCTGTGGATCGGGTATGTGATGGTGGTGGGGGGACGATCGGAACCCGCGGTGGCGCGGGAGGCCGAATCGGTCGCCGAGCCGACCCCGTGACGGTGGCGTGCGAGGCATTCGCCGGGGGGAAAGAGCGTGCCCCACGTCGCCTTCGTGCCGTTCACCGGGTTTCGCGTCCGGGATGAGGAGATGCGGGACCTGGGGATGGCGATGCCCGGCCTGCAAGGACGGGCGGGGGCCATCGGCCAGTTGCCGGCGCTGGGGGTGTTGACCCTGGCGGGGATGGTGCCGCCGTCGTGGTCGGTGAGCCTGCATGAGTCGGGAACGTTGGAGCTGGAGGACCTGGCCGAGCGGGTGCTCGAAGGGCGGCCCGAGCTGGTGGCCGTCTCGGCGTTGACGGCATCGGTGGAGGAGGCGTATCGCTTCAGTGCCCTGGTCCGGCGGGCAGGGGTGCCCGTGGTGCTGGGCGGATTGCACGCGACGGCCTGCCCGGACGAGGCGAGGCGATTCGTCGATGCGGTGGTGGTGGGGGATGGGGAGTCGTCCTGGCCGGTGGTCTTGCGGGACGCCGAGCGGCGCACATTGAAGCCGGTCTACCGGGCGGATCGGCCGTTTGATTTGAGGCAGGCGCCGATGCCGAGATTCGACCTGCTCGGCAAGGGGGCTCGCCCTCGGTTCACGATCCAGACGCAGCGCGGGTGTCCGTTGGCCTGTGATTTCTGCGGGGCGAGCCGGATGCTCGGCCCCTGGCGGGAGAAGCCGGCTGCGAAGGTGGCCGAGGAACTCGCGGCGATCCGGGCGATCGAGCCGCGTCCGGTGGTCGAGCTGGCCGACGACAACACGTTCGCCGGGCGTCGGGAGCCAGGGCCGTTGCTGGAGGCCCTGGCCGGGTCGGGCGTGCGGTACTTCACCGAGGTCGATTGGCGGGTGGGCGAGCGGCCGGAGATCCTGGGACGCCTGGCGGCATCGGGGTGCGTTCAGGTGCTGATCGGCCTGGAATCGTTGGAGATTCGCCACGCGGGGATGGGGCCGAAGGCGGCCCCATTGGCCCGGATGATGGAGGCGGTCGCGGCGATCCAGGAGGCGGGGGTGGCGGTCATCGGCTGCTTCGTGGTCGGGGCCGAGGGGGAGACGGAAGGGTCGCTCGACCGGCTCGGCGCGTTCCTGGAATCGGCCCCGCTGGCCGACGTGCAGCTCACGCTCCAGACGCCGTTTCCGGGGACGGCGTTGTACGATCGGCTCCGCCAGGAGGGGAGGCTGCTGCCCGATCGCGGCTGGTCGTCGTATACCCTGTTCGACGTGACGTATCGGCCGGATGCGATGAGTGTGGAGGCCCTTGAGTCAGGATTCCGGGGGCTGGTCCGTCGTACCTTCTCGGCCGGACCGGCGAAGCAAAGGCGGGCGATCCGGCGAAAGGTCTGGGCCAGGCATCCGGGATTGGCACCATGAGCATCAGGGCGGTCTTTGCGTTTTTGATGGGCGATCGGCGGGCGATCCTGGCGATTGCTGCGGACAGGAGGGCGCTGGTGGTCGGGGCCTTGCTGGTCCTCTCGGCGGCGGTAGCGAGGAATTATGACCAGGTGTGGTTGATCGGCGAGCCCTGGCGATTGCTCGGGCCGTTCGTGGCCTCGCTGGCGATCAGCGTCCCGTTGTTTTTGACGATCTATGGCTTCGCCCGCCTGAAGGGGATGGTACCGGTCGGGATGGCTCGGGCGTATGGGGCGTTCCTCGCGCTCTACTGGATGACCGCGCCGCTGGCCTGGCTGTACGGGGTTCCGTACGAGCGATTCCTGGACCCGCTGGATGCGGTGAGTAAGAACCTCTGGACGTTGGCGTTGGTGTCGGTCTGGCGGGTGGCCTTGATGGTCCAGGTCGTGTCGGTGATCTTCGGGATGAAGGTGCGGGTGGCGCTCCCCCTGGTGATGCTGGTGGCCGACGCGGCGGCGTTGACGGCGCTCTGGTTCATCCCCTTGCCGGTCGTCGGCATGATGGGAGGGGTGAGCCCCGAGCAGGAGGCCGTGGCGTTGACGGCCTTGATGGTCAGGGCGTTGGGAATCCTCAGCCTGCCGGTCTGGATCGTCCTGGTCATCTGGTTCGCGAGCAACTCGGAGGAGATCCCCGAGTGGCAGGTGCCCGCGGAACCCGAGCCCCACGCCGCGGGACGAGGGGCGATCGTCTTTGCCGGGCTGGCGCTGCTCGCGTGGGCGGCCTTGCTGCCGATCACGCAGCCGGGGCAACTGCGGGCGCACCGGGTCGATCTTGCCTATGACGAGGGCGGCCCGACGGCGGCCCTGGCGCTGATGTCGAGCCACGATCGGCGCGACTTCCCCCCCGGCTGGGTCGCTCCCCCTCGCCGATTTCCCGGCGAGCCGACGACCGATGAGGTCTTCGACATGCTGGAGGCGTTGGCCGAGCAGCCTCATGCCGACTGGGTCGAGGATGTGTATGCCGATCGGTTCATCAATCGGGTCCGCTACGACTGGTTCGAGTGGCCTGCGGAACTGCTGGACCAGCACGCCGAGCGGCTCGCCGCCATCCTGACCCACCTGCGACGCGGTCCCGGGATGGTTCGGGAACTGGACCGGGTGGCCCGGCAATGGGGGAACCAATCGATCGAGCAACGGCTGGAGGACGAATCTCTCTCGGAATCGAGGCGGGAGGCCCTTCAGGCCCTGGGCCGGCTTGCCCGGACCGAAGAGGATGAGGACGAACCGACTTCGGCTCCCGAACCCGAGGCCCCACCGGAGGACGGCGGGGCGACTCCGGGCGACGAGGGGACGTGATCATCGGCCGATCAGGACGCATCAATCCAGATGGCAACGCCTCCGTTCCCTTGTCGGGGCTACGACTCTACAGCTCGGTCGGTGGGTGCCAGCCGGCGAGGACCCAGTAGGAGCGAACGACGAGTGCGTCCGGGTCGGTGTCGAGCTGCAAGGCGACGACGGTGGCACGCCCTGCCGGGGTCAAACCGACGATTCGGAGGCCATCCTCCGACCAGCGAAAATGCTCGGCCCAGCGTTGCCGGCGAGGATGGAACAAGGGAACCTCCCCGCCGGTTTCCGGATCGATCGCGGAAAGGCGGTCCCCTTTGTGGCGGTTGCAGAGCGGACAGCTCAGCCAGAGGTTCGACTCATCATTGGTCCCGCCTCGGGAGAGGGGGACGACGTGCTCGATTTCCAGGCGGGCCATGACCAGGTGTTGCGGGCTCAGGCAGTAGCCGCAGCGATTCCCCGCATCCTGGCGAACCCGGCGAACGAGTTCGACGGCCAGGTACTCACGAGACATCGTCGGTCGGCGGCGGTCGGAGCCCTCGGGAAACCGCTTCCTTCCAGGCGCGGGCCTTCAGGAGGAGCCCGCCGCGGTAGGAATGCATCAAGGTGTCGAGCCGCTGGCGGTCGGGCTCGGAGAGCGGGCCTTCGCGATGACGGGCGAGCAGGGCGCTCAGTTCGTCCTGGTCGTCGGGAGCGAGCATCAGGTCGCAAAGGGCGAGCAGGGCGTCGTCGGGGAGGGCTTCGACGTCGGGCTCCTCGACTGCGCGGCGGAGCCAATCGACCACGGCGTCTTCGAAGCGACGGTGCGTCGCCGCGGCCAGGGCGCGGGCTCGCCGGGCCAACTCGTCCGGGATTTCCAGGGTGAGTGTTTCGCTCATCAATGGCCCCTTTCCTTCCGTGGGAATTCTAGCGGTTCGGGGAAGCGATCGGAAGGGCGGGGCCGTCGTTGAGCCTGGGAGCGACGATCAGGTGTCGTCGGCCTCGTCCTTCGAGTCCTCCGACTCCTTCGCTTCGGCCTCCCGGGCCTTCTTCTCCGCCTCCTGGGCGCGGCGCATGGGGTTGTCGCCGGGGCCGCGGCCCGAGGACTTGAAGAGCTGGAAGCGGGAGGGGGTGGGGCGGCGGGGCCAGTGGTTGTTGGCGAGGTCGATGTCGGCGGTCTCGAGGTGGGGGTCGAGGGTGATCGAGACGACCGGCTTCTCGGTGATGAGGAGCTTGGTCACGCGCTCGGAATTGCGGCGCCAGATCTCGGCGGGGATGCGGACCTCCTCGGTCGAGTCGTCCTCGAAGGTCAGTTCGAGGATGACGGGCATGACCAGGCCGCCGACGTTCGACAGCTCGACGATCGAGAAGTGGGCCTTGGTGGCGAGCAGCTCCTTTTCCTCGTCGGTGAGGCCGGCGAGGAAGCGCTCGAAGGATTCCTTCTCATCCTCGGTGACGGCGAGGTCGTCGTACTCGTTGTAGAAGTCCTTCAGCTCGGGCTTCGCGTCGACGAACTTGGGCAGGTCCTTGTTGCGGGCCTGGGAGAGGGTGGTGGGGGCCTCCTCGCGGGCCTTGCGTTCGAGTGCCTTGCGGACCTCGGGGTCGCCGGTGTCGATGGTGTAGAGGGTGAGGCCGTCGATCGACAGGTCGACATGATCGGTGGTGTAGAACCAGCCGTGGAAGAACCAGTCGAGGTCGGTGCCGGTGGCGTCTTCCATCGTGCGGAAGAGGTCGGCGGGCATCGGCCGCTTGAACTTCCAGCGATGGGCGTACTCCTTGAAGGCGTAGTCGAACAGGTCGCGGCCGAGGATGCTCTCGCGGAGGATGTTGAGCGCCGTGGCGGGCTTGGCGTAGGCGTTGGGGCCGAACTGGAGGATCGTCTCGCTGTTGGTCATGATCGGCACCTGCTGGGTGCTGCGCATGTAGGAGACGATGTCCTGCGGCTCTCCGCGGCGGGAGGGGTAGTTCTCTTCCCACTCCTGCTCGGAAAGATACTGCAAGAAGGTGTTGACCCCCTCGTCCATCCAGGTCCACTGGCGTTCGTCGCTGTTGACAATCATCGGGAAGTAGTTGTGCCCGACTTCGTGGATGATGACCGAGATCAACGCGTACTTGGTGCGGTCGGAGTAGGTGCCGTCCTTCTCGGGCCTCGGGCCGTTGAAGCAGATCATCGGGTATTCCATGCCGCCGACCGGCCCGTTGACCGACTGGGCGACCGGGTACGGATAATCGAATGTGTAGCGCGAGTAGACGTTCAGGGTGTGGATGATCGAGGCGGTCGAGTACTGGCTCCAGAGCGGCTCCCCCTCGTTCGGGTAGAAGCTCATGGCCATGACCTTGTTGCCGCCGACGTCGTGCCCCTGGGCGTCCCAGATGAACTTGCGGGAGGAGGCGAAGGCGAAATCCCGGACGTTCTCGGCGCGGAAAATCCAGGTCTTCTTGCCGGAAGGCTTGGATTTCTCGTTCTCCTTGGCCTCCTCGGGGGTGACGATGAAGACGGGCTTGTCGGCGGTCTCGGCCTCCTTCAGGCGCTCGACCCATTCGGGCTTGAGCACGTCTTCCGGATTGACGAGCACGCCGGTCGAGGAGACGACGTGGTCGTCGGGCACGGTGATCCGCACGAGGTAGTCGCCGAATTCGAGGGTGAACTCGCCGCGGCCGAGGTACTGCTTGTGCTGCCAGCCGTTGACGTCGGTGTAGGCGGCCATGCGGGGGAACCACTGGGCGATCTCGTAGATGCAGTTGCCGTCGTCCTCGAAGTACTCGAAGCCGGTCCGGCCGCCGATGACGCTCGAGTCGTTGATGGCGTACTCCCAGGCGATCGCGAAGACGAACTGCTCGCCGGTGCGCAGGGGGTTCGGCAACTCGACGCGCATCATCGTCTTGTTGACGGTGTAGTCGAGGGCCTCGCCCGAGGAGGCCTCGACCGATTCGATCGTCACGCCGCCGTCGAAGGTCTGGCGCGCGAGGATGCCCTTCAGCGCGTCGAACGAGACGCGGTCGCCGAAGCCGGGGGCGGTGGCGGTGGTCACGGCGTCGGCGTCGGGGCGGAAGAGGTTCGGGTCGAGCTGGAGCCAGACGTACTTGAGCGTGTCGGGCGAGGCGTTGGTGTAGGTGATCGTCTCGCGGCCGATGATCCGGCGGTTCTCGTCGTCGAGCTCGACGTCGATGACGTGGTCGGCCCGCTGCTGCCAGTAGCCCCGGCCGGGCGCCCCGGAGGCGGTGCGGGCCTCGTTCGGCGTGGGGAGGACTTCCTCAAGCTGGCGGAACTTGTCTTCCTGAGTGTATTTCTCGTTCTTGATCTGAGCCGAGCACGGCGAGGCCAGCAGCAGGACGGCAAAACACGGGGTCGTCGCCGCCAGGACGCGGCGGGTGGATTGAAGCAAAAGGCGCATGGTCATCGGCATCGACTCGCTCGGGCGGGGCCATCGGGGGCGTCGATCGGGGCGTCTCGAATGATCGCGACTGCGGGGAGAGGGCCTTCGATCTTGTCGAGCTGCCCTTGCCAGTGTCAAGAAGACGGACCTGGAGAACTCGTGACGGGGAGGGGCCGGGCGGGCAGGCAGGGACGCCCGATGATGATGGTTCGGCGGGCTCAGCGGAAGTTGTAGCCGGGGTTCGTCGGGTCGAAGTCGATGTCGCCCAGGACGACGCTCGGGTCGAACGACTCGATGCTGTAGCGGCCGGCCAGCTCGGGCTCGGCGCCGGGAGACTCGGGCCAGTCGTGGAAGGAGTAGGTGCGGGGCAGGAGGGTCTCGGGGTCGTAATGGACCTCGAACCGGGCGAAGGGGCGGTCGGGCGAAGGCCGGGCGTAGCGATGGAGCGACCGGTAGAGGGGCTGGCCGTCGTCGTCGGTGATCCGGTCGAGCGTGACCGAGGCGTCGGGGTCGTCCAGGTCGCGCCGATTGTCGTCGAGGAGCATCCGGGCGACGGGGAGGACGCCGGCCTCGGTGATCGGGAAGCGGCTCTGCGACATGGCCAGGCTCGACCGGGGCTCGACCTCGATCGGCGGCACGAGCATGCCGAGCAGGCCGCCGCCGGTGTGGGTGATGAGCTTGCCGTCTCGCAGGCCGTCGACGTAGATGATCTCGCAGCCCTTGGGGCGGCCGATGTCCTTCATGTAGACCGAGACGGGCTGGTGGCGGACCTTCAGCCGGAGGGTCTGCTCCATGAGCCATCGGCCGTTGACGCGCTCGTGGCGCCAGATGGTCGCCTCGTACCCGCTCAGCGATTCGAGCCGGTCGACCAGGTCGGCCAGGGCCCCGTTCAGGAGCTGCTTGGCCCTGGGGCCTTCCAGGGGGTCGAGGGGCCAGGCGGTGGCGCTCTCGTCCAGGGGGGCCGGCGGGTCCGGTGCGCCCGGGGGGGCCGCGATCGGGGCGGCCGCGTCCTCGGAGGGGAGGCTCGCGAACGACCCGGCGGCGTCGAGCGGGGCCGCGATCATCCAGCGGGCCACGAAGACCAGCGCGACGGGCGCCAGGCACAGGGCGAGGGCCCGCTTGCGGTATTGCCGGAAGGTGATGAGGCGATGGAGCGCGTCTGTCATGGGCAATTCATCGCGGTGCGGATCAAAGTCGAGTGACGGTCAATCAAGGGCGAGCGGGAGGGGGCGACTCGACGGTGAGGGCAAGGCGCCGCCCCGCTCGAACGACGCCCCCGAGGGTGATGGTGCCAGGATCGGTATCGTGTCCGAATCGAGGAGAAGGACGTCCCGGACGGGACCCCCCGGGGACCGGATCCCGGGGCGGATCGGGGGGAGTCATCACGAGGGATCGACCCGGTGCAAATCGAGAACCATCGGTGAAAACGTCATGAGTGTCTGGACCAGTTTATCTCGCAACTCGGCTCAGGGTCAATTTTTTCGGCGGAGAAAACCGGACGGGGTCGGGTCGGGCCGGGCGGGAAATCTGGTCCGGTTCGGGTGAGAATGGGGGCGGGTCGCCAGGCAACTGGCCTCGGAATGGCCAGCTCATGCAATCGTGATGATGAAAGGCCGCTCCCCTCCGCGGCGTGCCGTGAGGGGAGCGGCCTCGGGTCGTGCTGGTCGAGGGCCGGGCGAAGGCCCGCCGACGATCAGGGGATGAACAGGGGGCCGATCGGCCGCAGGTTGGGGATGACGGTCACGTCGGGGCGGGTCCCCGGGGGCCTCGGCGCGGGGGTCACGAGCGAGACGTTGCGGCTCCCCGGCCCGAGGTAGACGTGATTCAGGGGATAGCCGGCGATGAACGAGTCGCGGGCCCGGTTGATCCCGACCAGGTGCAGGGTCCCGAGCGTGTTGAGCACCAGCCCCCGGGCATCCTGGGCGAGGAACGCCTGCACGTCACCCTGGATGTCGAAGACGGAGGTCCCGGTCAGTTCGGGGCGGAACGACTCGGAGAGGCCGTTGAGCGGGCTGGGGTAGTCGAGCTCCGTCGTGCCGATGCGGGCGAGCGTGGTCCGGCTGACGAGGCTGACGATATTCCTCCCGCCCTCGACGCCGACGACCCGGGCGACGGCGCTGTCGACGCTGCCGAGGGCCTCGTCGGTCCCGGCCGGGGGGGCCGGGGGCAGGCCGGGGGCCCCGGCCCGGTCGAGCTCCTGGAGACGGTTGCCCACCGGATTCAAGGCCATCACGCCGAGGATCTCGGTGGTGGGCTGGAACTCGTCGAAGAAGCCGCGGCCGAGCACGGCCAGGGGGTCGAAGCCGGGGACGCCGGTGGCCCCGCCGAGGAAGCCGAACTGGCGGGTCGGCGTGAAGGCGGTGTCCGCGGGATTGGGGGGGGGCACCTGCACGGGGAGCTCCGCGACCCCCGAGGCCAGGCTCGCGGCCAGGTCGATGACCTGGGCCGATCCGACCCCGCCCGAGGTGGAGTCGACGAGGACCGTCCGGAGGTCGGTCGTGCCGATGCCGTCGACGGCGTCGATCGTCGGCAGGGTGTCGGTCGTGAACTGGCCGACGGGAGAGCCATCCAGGGCGTCGAAGGCCCGGACGACGTTGGCCTGCCCGACCAGGACCAGGAGCCGGCCGTCGACCTTGGCCGTGCTGACGCCGGCCGACGCGGCGAGGCTGGGCACGGCCGTCGTCTGCAGGACGGTCCCCGTGGCGGCGTCGAAGCGGATCAGCTGCCCGGCGGCCGCGTCGTAGCCGTAGATCTGCGGGTTGCCGATCGTCAGCTCGTCCTGGGGATCGGTGCCCGGCGGCAAGGGGGCGAGCGGGTCGGCATTGATTCGCCCGGCGATCTGGATGCGGATGCCCGGCGGCGGCCCGGTCGGGACCTCGGGCGTCGGGGTCAGGACCGGCAGGAAGTTGCCGTCGGTCAGGACCAGCTCGACCCCGCCGGCCTGGTCGGTGGCGAAGGTGGTGTCCCGGCCGGCCAGGGCCTCGCGTTCCAGGGCGACCTCGGGGAGCTCTCGGAGGAAGACCTGGGTGTTGGGCCCGACGTTGTTGAGGCCGAGGCGGCGGACGCCGCCGATGAGGTTGATTGTGCCGCCTTCGATCAGGTTGAACGGCCGGAACCCGGCCAGCCCGAGCTGATTGGCCCCGGCCCCGGCCTGGGCCTCGAGCGGCACGTCGGCGTCGCGGACGCTGGCGAGCGGGGCGACGCCGGTGGCGTGGGCGAAGATCTGGCTGGTCGGGCCGGTGCCGTCGAACACCAGGTCGAGCGCGCCGTCGGGCCGGACGCTCGTGCCGGCCAGGGTGCCCGGGCCGCTCAGGTTGACGGCGACGCGCACGCCCCGGGGCGTGGTGTAGCGGTAGGTCTTGACGGGGGGATCGGGCAGGCCGTTCTGGGCGGCGCTCTGTTGCTGCGCCTGCTGCGGCGCGGCCCGCAGCATCGTCACCCCGACGTCCGCGAGCGACGGGTCGGCCGACGCCCCGGGCTCTCCCGAGATTGCCGAGGCCGGGCCGCCGGGGTCGGGGCTGCCGGATCGCAGCTCGGCGGGGCTGAGGGTCATGCCGGCCTCCGTGGCGCCCGGCCCGAGTCCGACGCTCAGGCCGCCGCCATCCAAGAGCTGGCGGCCCTCCAGCGACTCCAGGCCCGGCCGGGCCTTTCTGGTCCTGCTCCTGGTCGCTCCCCGAGGCATGATTTCCGCCCTCCTTGGACTGTCGGCCTCAGATCCGAACCGGGCCGAGCGACGCCGGTGCGCCGACTCTCCGGACGATCCGTCACACCGACAAGATCGGCAAGATCGGCCCGGGACATCAGCCCGAAACCGCTCCGAGGTGTTTGGAAGCCCCGTTGACGAGGCCTTCGGTTCTGGCCACCATGAAGGGTGGAAGTCCTCGCGACCGTTCGGCAGGAAGGGGTGACATGCCCGTTCCGAAGGAGGTTTTTCCCCATGCGATTGCGATCTTCGCACGCCTGGGGCCTGGCCGTGGTGACCGTCTCCGCACTGGGTGCGGCGGCGGCGCTGTACGCTCAAGCCCCTGATTCCGGGCCGAAGATCGGTGAGGTCGTCAACGCCTTCGACGTTTACGACGTGACCGGTCCGAACAAAGGCAACGAGCTCTGTTATCGCTGACGCTACGGTGCCAGCCCGGTCGTCTGCATCTTCACGCGGACGACATCCGGGCCCTTGACCAGTTTGGTCAAGGCCGTTGATGAGAAAATTGCCGAGAATTCCGACCTGAAGGCCTTCGTCGTCCAGCTGACGGACACCGAGAACGAGGCCGAGACCGTCACGGCCCTGCGGGACCTGGCGGCCGGTCAGGGCATCAAAGACGTGCCCCTGACCTTGATGGACACCCCCGCGGGTCCTCCCTCGTACAAGATTGCCGAGGACGCCGAGGTGACGGTCCTGCTCTGGCGCTTTGCCGAGCTGCGCTCGAAGCATTCGTTCGGTCCCGGTGAACTGACCGAGGCCGACATCGAACGCGTGCTCGCCGATCTCCCGAAGATTCTGGACGAGTGATCGACTGACACGTCCCGCTGCGCTCTCGTCGTTCGGGAGACGCGGCGTTCCTCAAGGGTTTCTTGAATTCCTGGGCTTGCCCGACTTGCCGAAACGGTCGCCGACTTCCAACAACGACAGCGTTTCTTGACGATCTGTTTCGTCACGCTTCGACGTGACGGAACTGCAAGCTCCGATCGGCGTCTGCTGCCCTGTCAATCCGGGCAGCAGACGCAAAAAAAGACGGCCCGAGACGCGGGGGTGTCTCGGGCCGTCTGTGTGTCTTTCAGCCGGGTTTGATGGCCTCGACGCGACGTTCTGGCGGTGCCGGGAAATTACCGACGCCCGCCGAAGCCCCGGCCGAAGCCGCCGCGAACGCCTCCCGCGTAGGGAGTGACCATCCGAGAGGCAGCATAGGCGTTGCCCGCCCGGAAGCCGGGGCCGTAACCGTAGCTGTAATTGAGCGGGTATCGGGGATAGCCCCGAGTGACCATGACCCCCGCTTCCGGGGCCACGTAACCGTAGCCGTAACCATACGGATAGAGGCTGTTGGTGTAGTAGGTCGTGCCCGTCGTGTACGGGGCGATGGCCGAGTAGGCGTAGGACGGGTCGGTCGCGTACGGCGAAGCGACGCCGCCGTACGGGATCCCCGCGACGGCGGGGGCGGGGGCCTGCGCCGGGACCGGCTGGCGGACGATCACCTGGGCTCCTCGGCTGACCGTGGGATAGCCGTACGTCATGCGGACCTGGGCGAACGCGGTGGACGTCAGGCTCACGAGCATCGCCACGGCGACAATGAGCGATGAGGCAAGGCGAATCATGAGGAGTTCCCCGTGTGAGTGTCGATCGAAAGGCAAGGGTTCGCGCCGAGATCGCCGGAAAACGATCCGGGCCGAGGGCGTTCCGGGCGATCACCCCTTGCCCAGTCTTGCCGAACCTACCAAAGGTCCCAAGGGTGCTCGACCGGGATCGGATCGTCTCCCCGATCCGAATCCCGGAGGTGGGCACGTCATAATCTGACTCTAGTTCAGATCGGGGCCGCCTCCGAAAAAAAATTCCGGGTCGCGAGTCGAGGGACGGCGGGGAAGCTCGGGCGTGCCAGGCTGAGGGAAGGCCGTCGGGGAGGACGCCGTGATTGCCAGGGCTCCAGGGGGGGGCTCAGGGCTCCTGGTTGTCGGTCCGGCCCATGGGCGTGAAGCCCGGCGAGCCTTCGGGAGGCCGCTCGTGATCGTCTCGGGCCTGGGGAGTGTAGCCGGGCAGGTTGCGGGCGGCCTGCTCGGCCTCGCTGCGGGTGGCCTCGTCGGGACGATGGCCTTCGGCGTCGGGGTCGGGCCCCTCGCCCTGCTGGGGATCGCGGTTCCGGTCGGTCATGGGAGTGGCCTCCTGGGGGCTGGATGGATGACGATGCGGGCGTGACGGTCGGGGGAGGCCCCTCGACCCCGGCGCCGGTTCATTCCTGGGTGTCGGGGCCGCGGGGGTCGCTCGGATAGCCGGGGACCTGGGGGTCGTCGGCCTGGGCCTTCGTCCGGGGAGGCTCGGCGGCGCGTCCGGTGGTGGCCTCGTCGTGTCCCTCGCCGATGGGCGGCTCGATGCCCTCGTCTCCGGTGGTCTCATCGGTCTGGCGCAGGGGTTTCTGGCCCCAGCCGAAGTTGTCTCCCTTGGGGGGGCGGTTCGGGTCGTCGGCCACGGGATGTCTCCTCAGGGCGTGTGATTGCAGGGATTGGGGGTCGGACGGCGGTGCCCCTTCGATTCGGCCGGATGGCGTGATCGGGTCGAGACGCCGTGAACCCGGACGATGACGCTGGAGGGGATCTCGTGCATCCTCCGTGCCGCGACCCCCCGCAGGGCCACGGCGCGACCGGCGGGGCCCCGGAAAATCGGGCGCGAATCTCTCGCCATCGGGCGATCCGCCGCATAAACTGCGACCAGGTCAATCCTCAGCGTCCAGGCTTGTCCGATTCGAGTCGCGACCGACCCCCGAGACGATCCGACGGAGCGTCCTCAGCCATGCACTGCTCGTCCCCGGCGTTGCCTCGCGTTTGCATCGTCACGGCCGCGGCCCTGATCGCGGCATGGGCCTCGACCGCGTCGGCCCGGGCCGATGACGCGGGAGATCCGGACGGCTCGCGCAACCGGGCCGCGGCCAGCTCGTTGCCCCGCGGGGCCGGCCTGGCCGCGGCCTTCGCGGCCGATCAGGGCATCGAGGCGCATCCCGAGGTGATCTTCGCCGACGATTTCGAGGGGGATGCCCCGATCGGCTCGAAGTGGGACGAGGTGAGCAATCGGGGCGGTTCGGTGCTCAGCCTGGTCGATGAGTCGTCGGCCGACGACCGGCTCGGCTCGAAGACGCTGCGGGTCGAGGCCCGGCTGTCCGAGAACACGGGAGGGGGCCTGACCACCTGGTTCGAGTCGAGCGAGACGCTCTTTTTCCGGTTCCTCGTGAAGTTCGACCCCGATTGCGACTACGTCCACCACTTCGTCACCCTGCGGGCGAACAAGGGGCTGACCGGCCGCGACCGCTGGTCCGGGTTCGGCGGCGCGGGCGACCGGCCCGAGGGGGATGAGCGCTTCTCGACCGCCATCGAGGCCTGGGGGGACTGGGGCCGGCTGCCCCCTCCCGGCCGTTGGAATTTCTACAGCTACTGGCACGAGATGACGGCCTCGCCCGACGGCCGCTACTGGGGCAACGCCTTCCGCCCCGCCGAACAGCCGGACATCCGCCGGGGGGAGTGGATCTGCGTGGAGTTCATGCTCAAGCACAACACCCCCGGCGAGGCCGACGGCGAGCAAGCCTTCTGGATCGACGGCGAGCTGGCCGGCCACTGGACCGGGATCAACTGGCGGACCTCCCCCACCTTGATGGCCAACGCGCTGACCCTGGAGAGCTACGTGACCGATCGCTGGACGAAGCAGGAGGTCAACGTCGTGCTGTTCGACGACGTCGTGATCGCCCGGTCCTACATCGGCCCGCCGGGCAAGCCCTGATCGGGGCCGGGGGATCGGCGGGCCGCGCGTTCCCGCTCCTTGCGGATGGCGACGAGCATCTCGTCGAGCTTGCCGAGGAATCGCGAGCGGTCGGTCTTGGCGAAGGCCGAGGGGCCGCCGCCGTACTGCCCGGCCTGGCGGAGCTGGTCGAGGATCGCCCGGGTGGCCAGCCGCTCGCCGATCGAGTCGTCGGTGAACGGGTGGCCCTTCGGCCCCAGGGCGCGGGCCCCGGCCTTCAGGCAGCGATCGGCCAACGGGATGTCGGCCGTGACGACGAGGTCGCCGGGGCCGATCTGCTCGGCGATCCAGTCGTCGGCCGCCTCGAAGCCCCCCCGGACGACCACAAGCTCGATCGAGGGGTCGTCCGGGACCCGGAGCGGGGCGTTGGCGACCACCCGGACCGCCTCGCCGTAGCGTCGGGCGACCCGGTAGACCTCGTCCTTGACCGGGCAGGCATCGGCGTCGACGTAAATGGCCATGGCGACAGGGACTCCGGAACCAGGATGGGGATGCGAGGCGGTCGCCCCGGGACGACCCGCGATCGGGGGACCCGTCCCCTCGCCTCCGACCGACGTGCGGGGCATTCCCCGCACCGGGGCGGGGCGAGGGACCGGCGATCGAGGCCGGGTTCCGCCGGTCAGGCATAGAATTCTCGGCAACCTCGCCCGATGCTGGAAGGGGGTGTTGCCTGCGTCTCGGAGGTCGAGACGAGCGCCAGGGGGCGAGGGACGCCCCCGGTGGCAGCCGTGGTCGCGAGGCGGATCGAGAGGGTGAACCGATGGCCGAAGAGATCAAATTGCACAAGCCCTGGATGGTCGCCGTCTGGCCGGGCATGGGCCACGTGGCGATCAGCGCCGGATATTATCTGATGGCCAAGCTCGGGATGCACATGGTCGCCGAGTTCCAGGCCGAGGAACTGTTCGACGTCGAGCACGTCGAGGTCAAGCGCGGGTTGATCCGCACCGGCCGACTCCCCCGGAGCCGCTTCTTCGCCTGGCACGACCCGGAAGGGCGGCACGACCTGATCGTCTTCATCGGCGAGGCCCAGCCGCCGAGGGGGAAGCTCGCCTTCTGCCGCCGCCTGATCGAATTCGCCGCGGAGATGGGGGTCGAGCGGGTGTTCACCTTCGCCTCGATGGCCACCCAGATGCACCCCTCGCACGAGTCGCGGACCTTCGGCGCGGCCACCGATCAGACGACCCTCGACGAGCTGACCCAACTGGAGCTGACGGTGCTCGACGACGGGCACATCAGCGGGCTCAACGGCGTCTTGCTCGGTGTCGCCGCCGAGTCCGGCTTGCCGGGGACCTGCCTGCTCGGCGAGATGCCGCACATCTTCGCCCAGCTCCCGTTCCCGAAGGCGGCGCTCGGCGTGCTGGACGTCTTCGCGACGATCGCCAAGATCCAGCTCGACCTGACCGAGCTGGCCGAGCAGGCGGTCGACGTCGAGCAGCGGCTCGGCGAGTTGCTCACGCAGATCGAGCACTCGATGGAACCCCGGCAGCCGGAATCCCTCTCCGACGAGGAGTCGTTCCTCGGCGGCTCCGACGGCCCCGACGAATCGGACGAGGGGGCCGTGACCGCCGACGACCGCCGGCGCATCGATCGCTTGTTCGAAGAATCGACCCGAGACCGCTCGAAGGCCTACGAACTGAAGCGAGAGCTGGATCGACTGGGGATCTATCCCGAATACGAAGACCGCTTCCTCGACCTGTTCAAGCGTTAATCCGGGATCGTCCGATCGCCCGCAGCCCGCAGCCCGCAGGGAGTGTCCAGGATCGTGCTTCGCTTGCTCAAGTTTCTGGCCGGGACGTCCGGCGTCCTCATCGGCGCTCTGGGGACGGTCTTCGGCATCGGCGCGGTGGTCGGGTCGTGGACCCTGGCCGACCGCCTGAGCCGGGAGGTGCCGGCGTCGATTGCCGACCTGGAACAGGTCGTCGACCTGGTCCGGCAGCAGGGAGACGCCTCGCTGACCCTGATCGACACGGTGCGCGACCGCGTCCGGTTCGTGGGAGAGACGGTCGAGGAACTCTCGGGGATCGCCGAGCGCGACCCGGGGACCCCGACCCTGCTCGAGGCCCTCGACCCCGACATCGAGCAACGCCTGGAAGGGGCCGAGGCGTTCATTCTCGCCCTGCAAGACAGCCTCCGCAGCCTCAACCGGGCCCTGGTCCTGCTCGATTCGGTCCCGTTCTTCCCCCGGAGAGGCCCCTCGGATCGATCGGCCGACGCGCCGCCCTTGCGAAGCGTGGCCGACAGCCTCAACGAGGCGACGGCCTTGCTCGATGAAGCCTCGCGGACCCTGAACCGGATCCGGTTGGGGCAGGCGCTCTCTCCCCGACAGCGGGCGCAGTTCCAGGATCTGCTGGATGACGTCGATTTCGCCCTGGGCGACGTCCGCGCCCAGATCGACACGTTCTTCGCCAGCCTGGACCAGGCCAGCGAGCGCCTCGCCGGGCTCCGGGCGGCCTCGACCGTCTGGATCGACCGGGGGGCGGGCGTCGCGACGGTCTTCTTCGTGTGCTTCGCCGCCTCGCAATTCAGCCTCCTGCTGCATGGGTGCGCCCTGGTCGCCCGATCCGCCCGCGACCGTCCGATCGGCCCGGAGCCCCCGTCGGCGGGTCCCGGGCCGGAGCCCTGGGGGGATGCGCCGTCGCCTTGAAGCTCGCGCCCTGGGCGTTCACTTCGCGCCCGCGAACCGATCCGGAATCGACTCCAACACGGGGAGGGGACCATGACGACCGACCCAGCCTTCGCGGTCCGCCGGCGCGTCCGATCGTTCCTCGGCCGATGGCGGCGGAGATCGGGAGGCTCGGGGATCGTCGTCGCCGTCTCGGGGGGGGGGGACAGCGTGGCCCTGCTCCGGGCCGCGATCGAGGCGTCGGAGGAGCTGGGCCTGCGGCTCTCGGTCGCCCATCTGCACCACGGCACCCGAGGCGAGGAGGCCGACCGCGACGCCCGGTTCGTGGGCGAGCTGGCCGATCGCCTCGGCCTGCCGATGGACCTTGGGCACTGGCGGCCGGAACGTGCCGCCCATTTCGAGGCCGACGCGAGGCAGGCCCGCTACGGCTGGCTGCTCGACGTCGCCCGGCGACGCTCGGCCGAGGCGGTGGCCGTCGGCCATACGAGCGACGACCAGGCCGAGACGGTGCTGCACCGGATCGTCCGGGGCACGGGGGTCCGGGGGCTCGCGGGCATGCCCCCGCGCCGACGGCTGGGCGAGGGGGTCGAGCTGATCCGCCCCCTGCTGACGACCGCCCGCGAGGAGATCCGAGGCTATCTGGATGCCCTGAATCAGCCCTGGCGAGACGACTCCAGCAATGCCGAGCCGAACCGGACCCGGACCGCGATCCGCCTCGAAATCCTCCCGAGGCTCGCCGCCCTCAACCCGAGGGTGGCCGAGGCCCTGATCCGGCTCGGCGAGAGCAGCCGAGACGCCGCCTGGCAGGCCGAGCGGCAGGCGTCGAGCCTGGCCCGGGCGATCGTGGTGACGATCGAGCCGTTCGGGGTCGCCCTCCGGCGCGATCGCCTGGCGGCCTTGCCCCGATCGGTCCGGACCGAGATTCTGCGCGTCGTCTGGCGGCGGGCCGGCTGGCCCGAGCGGTCGATGTCGGCCGATCGCTGGCAACGGATGGCGGCGCTGGTGCGTCGCGATCACGGGCGATTCGCCATCGGGGCGGGGGTCGATTTGCTCCTCAGCCCTGATCGGGTGCAACTCGTCCCGCAGGCCCCGATCGTCGCCCCCGCGATCCCTCCCGCCTCGGCGATCCTGCCCATCCCCGGGTCCGAGGTGTGGGCCGATTGCCGGATCGTGACCGAGATCGACCCCGGCCCCGATGCCCCCGGCGACGAGCGGATCGACCGCGACGCGCTGGACCCGTTCCTCGACGCCTCGGGGGCGCACCTGGTCATCAGCGCCCCGCTGCCGGGAGACCGCTTCGCGCCGCTGGGCATGGGGGGGCGTTCCATGACGCTGAGCGACTTCCTGCGCGGCCGGCGCGTTGCTTCGAGCGATCGCGGCCGGGTGCCCGTGGTCCGGGATCGTCGCGGGGTGATCTGGGTCGTCGGCCATCGGATCGCCGACCGGGTCCGACGCACCGAGGGGACCGATCGGCTGCTCGGCCTGCGTTGCGAGGCGGCCCGAGGTTGACCGGGCGCGTCACCTCGTTCCGCTCGGTCCCGGCGGAGGGTCGATTCACCGCTGGAGTCTGGCGATTCGGCGGTCGATCGCGTCGAGTCCCTCGGCGGCCCCCAGGGGCAGGCCGATCTGGCTGCGGGGCACTTCCGGAGCACGGGGGTTGAGGCGGATGAGCGTGCCGCCGAGTTGTTCGGCCGTGCGCTCGCAGAGGGATCGGATGGTCGAGATCGCCGTGCCGGCGCCGCACTCGACGACGACGATCGGGCCCTCGTCGATCACTCCGGAGAGCCACGAGCCGAACCGCCGCTCCTGGGCGTCGGTCAGGGACGAATCCCAGTCGAAGTCACCGAACATCAGAATGTTTGGCCGCGCGATCCCCCGGCATTGTGGGCATCGGGGCAGCGGCTCGGCGGCCCGAAGTTCCTCCATGTCGATGACCAATGGGGTCGGGTCGGCGTCGAACAGGTCGGCCCCGCACGAGACGAGGCACTGGAACACGTCGATCCGCCCGTGGCATTCGACCACCCGATCGGCCGGGAAGCCGGCGCGCTGGAACTGGCCGTCGACGTTCGACGTGACCACGAAGCCGCCGCCGGGCATCTGCCCCATCCATCGACGCAGGATGGCGAAGCCGGGGTGTGGGGTTGTCGCCCGGTAGAGGTTCAGTCGGTGCCCGTAGAAGCCCCAGGCGAAGGCCGGGTCGTGGCGAAACCACCGGGGGTTGGCCATCTCCGAGAAGCTCAGGCCGAGGCGCTCGGCCATCGGGTAGGCGCGCCAGAAGCCTTCCCGGCCGCGGAAGTCGGGCAGGCCGGAGTCGACCCCCATGCCGGCGCCGGCACCGATGACCAGCGCCCGGGCCGAGGCGATCGCCTCGGCCGCCCGCTGGATCGGGTCGCTCGCGTGAGACGTGGACATCGATGGTCTTGCTCCTCCCTCGGCCCCCTCCCGCCCGGGCCGACGACCGGACTCGGGTCGATCGGGCGGGGAGCACGTGCCTTGGTGCCTCGGCAGCCGAGACATGCAATTGTGGCGAGATCCGGGCCTCCTGTCGCCTGTGAAACGCTCCATCACGGACGCCGGGCCGACGCGATCGGCCGTCGCGCGGGGCTTTTGGCCGGCCCTGGGGTTTCGACGGCCCCCCGCCGATCGGCTACGATACTCGTACTCGAACGAGTCGCCGGACCATTTCGAAAGCGAACGGTGGCGGATCAAAAGGATCTGAAGGGGGAGCGCAACCGCGATGGCCAAGAACGTGCTGGGGAGCGACCTGGAATCGTGCAGCCTGGACCCCGTGACCGGCTTCTTCCGGGACGGGTGCTGCCACACGGGGGCCGACGACATCGGCCTGCACCTGGTGTGCGCCGAGATGACGGGGGAGTTCCTCGAGTTCTCGAAGCGCCGGGGGAACGACCTGAGCACCCCTATGCCCCAGTACGGCTTCCCCGGCCTGAAGCCGGGCAACCGCTGGTGCCTCTGCGTCGAGCGCTGGAAGGAGGCGCTGGAGGCCGGCCTCGCGCCCCCAGTCGTGCTGGAAGCCACGCATATGTCGGCGCTGGAGTTCGTCTCGATCGAGGAGCTGAAGGCCCATGCGATCGACGTGGACGTGGATTGATCACGCCCAACGAGTCGGAGGGAGGGAAGCCTCGCCCAGGGGAGTCTTGTGATCGGACTCGGAGATGCCCAGTGACGCCACTCCGAGTCCGCAGATCTGATCGGACCTGTGGTCATGCGTGACGACGGCTCCGCGCCGCCGGTCGGCGCGGACCTTACCGGACCACAACCTCCGGATAGGATCGGGCTGACTGGACCTGCCATTCGGTCATCAAGCCGCGGGTCCGTTCGATGCCCTCAAAGTAGCGTTCGACTCGGATCGTGACGCGGTACGTCCCCGGCGAGCAAGGAAGGGTCAATGGAGTTACTTCGTTGATGTGTAGCCGATCGCCCGGCGTGAACGGCGGCGACGCCCACGACCCCAGCGGCTCAGGGGGCATGTCACGTTCCCCGGCCTCGTCACAGGCCACGCATGGTTCGAAGAATTGGACGACCAATCGGTGAGGAGTGTCGGCGAAGGAGGTCGTCGTCTTGATCTGGTAGCGAATCGGCATGCTGATCGAGCCTTGAACCGTCGTCAACTGGGAAGGGCCGCGCTCGTTGAGACTCGGAATGTCAACGGCGGCGCGACCGTACGACGGGGGCAGATCAAACGGCGTCATCTTTCGGATCTCGCCCTCTGCCTGAGCGGCTCGAGCAGCGAGGTTCACTGTGACGAGTGATGTCACCACCGACACGCTCAACAGACCGAACAGGCCTAGTAGATCGCGTTTTCTCATCTGAGGGCTCCTGTTCTCTTGATTGCGGATCTGGAATGTGGGAAATAAAAATTTGGCATACTTGAAAATTTCACCAAGTATCCCAAAATCCCTCCATGTTAAAATCTCGAAAAAACTTGTCGACCCATTCCGTACCTGCGTAGCGATACAGTGCGTCGTGATTCTCGTAGGGGTCGTTCGGACAAGGGCCGGCCCCCTTCGGAAAAGCCCCGACTGTGATTGTAACAATCGCTGGCTTCTCTTGGATTTCTGAAGCCTTTCCCTGGCAAATTGGAAAGGTTTCGAATAATTCTTCCCACTTGTCAGTTGGTGGCCCGACGAAATCCCAGCAGTTGACCACAATTTCATTCGCGCCAATGCTTTGCCAGGGAATAGTGTTTGTTGAATCTACCCATGAGACATCAACGAACATTTTCATGCAAAATGAGCAAGGTCCGTCCGGTTCGAAAAACATATCACAGTAAAATCCAACATCGGCGTTGACGTATAACCCGGTGGAGTTGACTGGAGGTGGCTCGTAAATGATGTTCATCACGGGAGCAGCGGTCCCTTGGCTCCGTGACCATCCCGTCATGCCACCGTAGCATGTTGTGTCAGTAGCCTTGTACTTCGCGTACGCCAGAGACGAAGCGGCAGATGACACTACGACGGTGAGAGCTAGAAGAAATGACTTTTGCATGGGAAGCCTCCTATTCAAGGAGCCCCCCCCCCCCCGTTTAGGGGAGGGAATGCGTTCGTGATTGGAACGATGACTGTAAGATTGTGCTAGTTGGGAATCAACCCCTATTTCGTCTTGATTGTTCTTGCTACAGGGATCTTTGCAGAAATATGTCATCTCTAGAATTTGTACCAAGGCGAGGTTCGGAAACCCACGTGATCGACGAGGAGCATCGTCATTCCAAGAGGGCGTTGCGCGGGGCTGGGCCGTTCCAGGAGGCCGCCGGGCGGCCCTCGGTTGCGATTGACCGTCCGGGAGGTCGGGGCTAGGATGCCGACCCGCCTGGGACGCGACGGCTCTTGAAGCGATCGGACAGGAACTCGACCCATCCCTTCAGACCCGATCCGGCCGCCCTGAGCTTCGCTTCGGGGTGGCCATCGAGCGTGCCATGCCCGAATCGACGCGACGATCGCGATGGACCCGGTACGCGATCGTGCCGCTGATCGTGCTCGTGGGCCTGGCCCTGCGGCTGCTCGCGGCCGGGGCGGTGCAGCTCTATGCCCAGCAGAAGGGCGTGCTCTGCATCTTCGGCGACACGGGGATCTACTGGTACCTGGCCGAGGCGATCCGGACCGGGTCGCCGTACGTCGTCAACCAGTGGGACGTGCCGCACTACGCCCTGCGGACCCCCGGCTATCCGGCCTTCCTGGCCGTCTGCCAGATCCTGTTCGGCCCCGACGCGGCGCTGGGGGCCCGGGTCGTCCAGGCGGTGCTGGGGGCCGGCGGGGTGGCGGTGGTGTATGCCCTGGTGCTCGCCCTCTGGCGTCGGGGAGACGAGCACGACCGGCGCCGGGCGCGGCGGGTGGCGATCCTGGCGGCGACCCTGGCGGCGGTCGAGCCGTACTCGGTGGCCCTCTCGGGGCTCTTGCTGTCCGAGGGGGTGTTCGTCCCGTTGATGCTCCTGGCCCTCTGGGGGCTGGCGGTCCTCTGGCGGCCCGGCCCGAAGGCCCGGCAGCAGGAGGAGGCCCATGCGACGGCGGGCGAGGTCCCCCATTCGCTCGCCTGGCACGGGCCGACGCCGGGGCCGGGGCCGATCGGATCGCTCGTCGTGGCGGTCCTGACCGGCCTGGCGATCGGGGCGGCCTTGCTGGTGAGGCCGTCGTGGGCGGTCTTCCTCCCCTTGGCCCTGCCGGCCTGGGTGCTGTTCGAGCGGTCGAAGCGGGCGGCGGGGCTGGCCTCGGTCGTCGTATTGACGATCGCGGCGGTGATGGCGCCGTGGTGGATCCGCAATGCCCAGGTCGTCGGCCGGTTCGTGCCGACGGCGCTCTGGGTCGGGGCCAGCCTGTACGACGGCCTCAGCCCCGAGGCGACCGGCTCCAGCGACATGACCTTCCTGGACGACCCCGAGATCCGGGCGCTCGACGAGGTTTCGCAGGATGCCGAGCTGCGCCGCCGCGCGATCGACTTCGCCCGGGAGAACCCTCGACGGGCCCTCGGACTGGCGGCGATCAAGGCCCTCCGCTTCTGGAGCCCCTGGCCGAACGCCGACGAGCTGTCGGCCCCGGGCGTCGGGATCCTCAGCGGGGTGGCGACGATCCCGGTCTTCCTCCTGCTGGTCGTCGGGCTCTGGGACCGGCGGAAGGACCCGAGGACCCTGGTCTTGCTCGGGGGGACGGTCCTCTGCTTCTGCGTCCTGCACATGGTCTTCGTCAGCTCGATCCGCTATCGGCTGCCGGGCATGGTGCCGGCGATGGGCCTGGCGGCGGCGGGCCTGATGCGGATCGTCGGCGGGCGATTCGGGCACGACACGAAGAAGATGATCGCCTGGTCGATCATCTTGCCGATTGCCGTGTTCATCGGCGGCGGCTGGTACGCGGCCGGGCACGCGACCGACGGCGCCGAGCTGGCCCGCCTGGTCGAGCGGGAGTCGTTGCGCCTGCTGCCCGACTCGAAGGTGAGCGTCGGCCGGGTCCGCCTCCGGCCGTTCGCCGGCTCGGCGACCCTGGAACAGGTCCGGGTCCATCAGGGGATCGACACGCTGCCGGGGCCGACGATCGAGGTCGGCTGGCTCCGCCTGACCTTCGACGTGGCCGCCCTGCTGCAGCAGCGGTTCGAGGCCCGCGAAGTGATCGTCGCGCAGCCGACCTTGCGGCTCGGCCGCCGCGAGGACGGGAGCTGGAACCTCGAAGGGTTCCTGGCCGACCCCTGGCCGCTGCCCCCGCCGGAGGTCTTGCCGACGGTCTTGATCCGCAACGGCAAGATCATCCTGAGCCGGGAGGGGGGATCGGTCAGCCTGCTCCGGGATGTCGTGCTGACGATGACCCCGCAGGGCGACACCTCCTACGCCTTCGAGGGGACCGCCCGGGGAGACGGCTTCGAGCGGCTCGACCTGGCCGGGACCTTCGACACCCGGACCCGCCGGGCCACCCTGGCCGGGAGCGAGCTGATCCGCCTGGAGCTGGGAGAGAGCCTCCGCGGCCGATTGCCCGAGGAGCTTCATGCGGGCTACGACCGGCTCGGGCTTTCGGGGGGAGAGCTGGACGTCCGCGTGCATCGGCTGGAGATCGACCCCGAGGACCGGCACCAACCGCTGAAAGAGCATGAGCTGGATCTGCTCGTCCGGTCCGCCAGCCTGAATGTGCCCGAATTGCCCTTCCCGCTCAACGAGGTGGAGCTGCTGGCGACGATCCGCGACGGGACCTTGCTCGTCGACCATGCCAGGGGGACGAACGGCCGGACCACCGCCCGGGCCGCCGGCCGGCTCGACCTGACGGACCCAGTTACCGGCCCGTTCGACCTCCTGGTCGAGGTCACCGACCTGGAGTTCGACGACCGCCTGCGGGGCAAGACCCCCGAGCACCTGGTCGGCCTCTGGGAGGAACTGCGACCCGGGGGCCGGACGCACGCCTACCTGCGGGCCGTGCGGAGCAGTCGGGGCAGCCCGGTCGGGCTCGGCCTGACGCTCGACCTGCAAGGCGCGTCGATGACCCACGCCGCCTGCCCGTACCCGATCCGCCAGCTTTACGGCCGGGTCGTCTGGGAGGGGGACCGCGTGACGATCGCCCCGCCGGGCCTGACCACCATCATCGGCAACCGCCCGGCCCGATGCTGGGGGACGATCGACGCGGCCAGCACCGAGCCGGTCGTCTCGCTCGACTTCGAGCTGGGGGCCCTACCGATCGACGAAACCTTGCTGGCCGCGCTCAACCCCGAGGTGCGCACCGTCCTCCACCAGTTCCAGCCGAAGGGGACGGTCCGCGTCGCCCACGCCCACCTCGACATCCGCCCCGCCCCGCCCGAGAGCGACGAGGACGAGATCGTCGAGCTGACCGCGGCGCTCGACCTGGGCGAACCGGCCGAGGCCGGCGGCTTCGCCTTCACCTGGGAGGGGATGCCGTACGCGATCACCAACGTCAAGGGGCGCCTGGTGATCATGCCCGACCACTGGGAGTTCCACGACCTGGTCGGCTACAACGGCCTGGCCCGGATCGAGTGCCCCGACGGCTGGGTCCGCCAGAGCGGCCCGAACACGTTCGACGCCGAGCTGACGATGCGGGCCACGGACCTCCCCTTCGACGAGCAGCTTCGGCTCGCCCTGCCCCCGGAGTGGCAGGCGACCTGGAACCTCCTGAACCCGATGGGCAAGGCCACGCTCGACGCGGCGATCCGGGTCGAGGGGAACGAGAACCACACGACGCTGGCCGTCCGGCCCGACCCCGGCACGTCGATCAGCCTGCGCTTCACCCCCGCCCCCGACGAGCCGGGCGGCCCCGACCCTCCGCCGCTGGAACTGCCCGCGATGGAGGCCATCGACGGCCTGTTCGTCTACGACGACGGCCTGGTGTCGATGGACAACGTCTCGTTCCAGTTCCGCGGCTCCCCCGTCCGCTTCCGATCCGGGTCGGTGAACCTGGAGCCCGACGGCCGCTTCGGCCTCTCGGTCGACGACCTGCGTGTCGCCCGCTTCCGGCTCGACGCCGACCTGAGGAAGCTGATGCCCTCGGTCATGGCCGAGTTCGCCCGACGGCTCGACGAGAGCCCGGCCATCCCCTCGATGCGGGGCGACTTGCGGCTCGGCTGGTCGGGCCAGCCGGGCGACCCGGCCTACGTCGAGTGGGCCAACGGCCTGGTCGTCCTCAACGGCCAGACGATCCGCACGAGCATCCCGCTGGAGGCGATCCACGGTCGGCTCGTCGACTTCGCCGGCCGCTTCGACGGCCGATCGCTCGGCCTGTCCGGCCTGATCGACCTGGATAGCCTGACGATCGCCGGCCAGCAGGTGACCCAGGTGCGCTCTCCCCTGGTCATCGACGGGAAGGCGGCGCGGCTGGAGGCGATCGAGGGGGACCTGCTCGGCGGCCGCCTGACCGGGCAGGTCGGGCTCGGCATGGCCGAGCAGCCCGAATACAACGCCACCCTGGCCGTGGCCGATGCCGACCTGGCCCGCTTCACCGCCTCGCTGCCCGGCAAGCAGAGCTTCCGGGGGTTGCTCTCGGGGATGATCACCTTCAGCGGGATCGGCAACGAGATGCGGTCGGTCAGCGGCTCCGGAGACTTCCGCATCGCGGAGGGGGATCTGGGCGACCTGCCCGTCGCCCTGCGCTTCTTCAAGGTGCTCAACACGCTCGACATCGCCGCCCCGTCGAACGAGACCGCCTTCGACACGGCCGAGGTCTCCGTCCGGATCGAGAACGGCCTGGCCTACCTCGACCCGATCCTCCTGACCGGCGACGCCATCAGCCTCCGGGGGGGCGGCACGATGGACCTGCGCGGCCAGCTCGATTTGCGCCTGCGGATCATGTACGGCCGAGGCGGGTTCCGCATCCCCTTGCTCAGCGACGCCTTCCGCGAGGCCGGCGGCCAGATCGCCGACATCCGGGTGACCGGCCCCGCCTCCTTCCCCCTGTTCCGGCCCGAAGTCCTGCCGGGTGGCCAGTGGGTCTTGCGGACCCTCGGCTCGGGCATGTTCAACGCCACCGCCCGGGACGATCGACCTTCCTTCTTCCGCCGCTGATGGCCGTCCTGGAGCAGTCCCTTCTGGCGGTCCGGTGCGGCTGAGCGTACGATGACCGCAGGCTGGTCCTGCGAAGTCGGGAGACGCCCGGCGGTACGTTTCTCCCAGATTTTGCAGGGCGAAGGGTGCTTCTGTTTCGAATTCGGGATAATCTGTGTTGTGGGGTTTCGAGTTCGGGAAGGCGGGCCTGGCGGGTCATGCCTCGGCGCGATCGACATCCCGTTGGAATTCGAACTCTGTTTTGCTCGTGCGTGAGTGAGATCGGTCTGGCCCGATGACTGGTCGAGTGATCGGCGATGAGTGTCAAGCCAAGACGCCCGGGACGGCGGTTGGTGCGCGTCAGGATCGGCCTGGCGAGTGTCGCCGGGCTGATCGTCCTGATCCGATGGGGCCTGGCCCCGTCGGACGATCGCCGATGGGAGGCGATCGAGCAGTCGGTGAGACGCCAGCAGTGGGGCGACGCCGAGCGGCGGCTCGCCGCGTGGGTCGACCGGCATCCGGAGGATGCTCGGGCCTGGTTGTTGCGGGGGCAGGCGCTCGGCGGCCTCGGCCGGGACGACGAGGCCCGGGCCGCCCTCCGTCGGATCCCCGAGCACGACCCCGCCTGGCCTCAGGCCCAGATCGGCCTTGGAACCCTGGCCATGCAGCGGCACGACCGGATCGAGGCCGAGCGTGCCTTCCGGGCCGTCATCGAACGGGAGCCGGACGCCATCGAGCCGAAGGTCCGACTGCTCGGCCTCCTGCTCATCCAGCGCAGGCAGGAGGAAGCAAGGGCCTTGCTCTGGGACGTTTTCCGCCGCTCCGGCGACCCTCGCCAGCTTGTCTCGTTGACCAATATTGCCCTGGAAGACCGCCACCAGGAGATCTTCCGCGACCTCGCCGGCGATGGCGACCGCCTGCGGGGCGAGCTTGAGCCGTACCTCGATCGTTCGCCCGACGACCCCTGGTTGCGGCGGGCCCGGGGCTTGCTCCGCCTGGAGCAAGGGGACCCGGCCGGGGCGTTGGCCGACCTCGAATTCGCGAACCGGGTGATGGACGACGACCCGGCCGCCCGGCTCGCCCTGGCCGATTGCCGGCTCATGCTGGGAGACCCCGAGCAGGCCATCGCGGCCCTCGGCCCGCGACCGGACCGGCCGATCGATCAGGCCCGATGGTGGATCCTCCGCGGCCTGGTCGAGCAGGATCGCCGGCGCATCGACGAGGCGATCTCCTGCTTTCAAGCAGCGGTCGAGGCCGATCCCGAACACCTGGGCGCCCGATACCGGCTCGGCCGGGCACTGGTCCGCGCCGGCCGGTCCGAGGAGGCCGGGCCGGTCCTCGACCAGGCCGGGGCGATCCGAGACCGCATGATCGCCCTGAAGACACGCCTGGATGGCGGCCTCGATGACCCGAGGAATGCCGAAGCTTGCGTGCAGCTCGCTCGCCTTTGCCTCGAATCGCGGATGCCGGTCGAGGCCCGAGCCTGGTTCGCGCACGCGAGCCGCGTTGATCCGTTCCATCGCGAGGCGCAGGAGGCGATCGCCCGGCTCGGCGAGATGGCCCCCGCCGCCCCGAGGCCTCCCCGGCTCAGGACCGGCCCCGCGGACAGGCCGGAGAACGCTGCGACCTCCGGCATCTCCTCGAAGGCGACCGCGGCTCGGTTCGTCGATGAGGCCAGCAGCCGGGGGCTCATCTTCTCCTACGACAGCGGCGCGCAAGGCGACCTGTTCATCGCCGACATGATGGGCGGCGGGGTGGGCCTGATCGACTTCGACAACGACGGCTGGCTCGACGTCTACCTCGTCAACGGCTGCCCCCTGCCGGTCGACCCGGGGCGCCCGCCGGCGCCGAACCGGCTCTTT
>NZ_JBFEFH010000035.1:0-59567 GCF_040717455.1 Tautonia sp. JC769 | reverse complement strand
GTTCGCTCCGTGGATCGGGGGCGGCCGAATTGGGTTCGTTTCGCGCAGGGGGCCTCGGGGTGATCGGGGCCGAAGCGGGACGGTGGGTGCCCCCCAGGCGAGGAGGCTGCGCGGTTCGGTGCGCAGGCGGTGCGCGGTTCGGTGCGCCGCAACGGGGAAGGCGGGGAGTGCCTTTTCTCGTTGCATGGTCACGAGTTCCGTCGATTGGTCGCGGTTCGTTTCGGGAACGGGGATGGCGGGATTGGGTTCGTTTGGTCACGGGGGCCGGGCCTGGGATCGGGGTGGTTCAGGGAGAGCGGGTGCCGCTTCGGAATTGAGAGGAGCGCACCGGAAGGCAAGGGCTGAGGGTGGAAGAAGCGAACGGTCTCGTCGAAGGGGTTGAGGATCGGCGGCCTTCGGGCGAGGTCGTGGGTTCAGGAAAGAAAAGACGAGCGGTTCGTCGAGTTGCCAAAGAAAGAGAGTCGAGGGAGGATCGCGCGGACAGGCTCGTCGAGGGCGCCGGGGATCGAGCCATCGGCGAGGCACGCGAGGTGCAACCGCTCCGCCCCGTCTCTTGATAAGATCGTGGAAACGCGGGTCGGCAGTCACCGAAAATGGGAAAATGCCGGGACGGACGCCCCTCCCCGGCGCGGAGTCGAGGCGGGAGGCCCGCGAGACGCGCCGACCGAGCCCAAGGCCGAATCAGAGGACCCGCGTGCCCGCCGGGCGAGGCAACATCAGACCGGATGGACGGGCGGTCGCGGCTCGCCGGATCGATTCCATCCCGTTGTGTTCTGTTGACGAGGCACTACCGATGCAATGCCCCCACTGCCACATCGACCTGGCGATTGCCGATCGCCAGGGGATCGAGATTGACTACTGCCCGCGCTGCCGGGGCGTCTGGCTAGACCGCGGCGAGCTGGATAAGCTCATCGACCGCTCCATTGCCGCGATCGGCGGCGGCACCGCAGCCGCCCGGCCGATCGACCGCGATGACGACGACCGCAGGTCTCGCCTTTCGTACCCCTCCGATCGGCCGAAGGAGTACGCCCGCGACGACGACGAGTACACGAAGCGACGCCGCAAGAAATCGTTCCTGGGAGAGCTGTTCGACTTCGACTGATGGGCCGCCCGGCCGGAACCTTTTGGGATCCCGATGGTGTGGATGGCCCGCCCCATCGAGCCGCCGTGCTCGTCCCCGATCGAGCCGTTGGGTGTGTCGCGTCCTTGAAGACACACCGATCTGCCACTGGCCCCGTCGGTGGCGTCTTTCGGGACGCGACACACCCAGTAGGTTTCCACTCTTGTAGGGTCCGCTGTACCAGCCCTGTGTAGGTGGGGAATCGTCTTCAAGTCACCGGATTTCGATCATCGGGCGGTAACGTGAGGCAATTGGGTTGGATGGGCAACCTACGGGCCGTCTGGATGGTACTGGGCCAGCCTCTCCCCCCATCCTCCTAGCCCTTCCTATGATCAAAATCAGGACAAGAGAACATGGGAATGCGACGCCGTGTTGGCCGAAGTCGTTGAGTCGCAACACACAAGGTCCACCTACACAGGGCTGGGTCCGCTGTGCGGACCCTGCATGGGGACTCTCATCGGAGGTCCGCACAGCGGACCCTACGAGGCTGATCAGCCGCCCGGCCGGGGCATTCGGGAATCCCGATGGGGCGGATGCCCCGCCCCGTCGGGCCGCTGTACTCGTCTGCGATCGAGTCGTCGGGGGAGTCGCGTCCTCGATGACACGCCGATCGGCTACCGGCCCCCGATGGTGCGTCTTCGAGGACACGCCCCCCCAACACGTTCCCATTCGTGCAGGGTCCGCACAGCGGACCCTACGTAGCCCGGCACACCCGACAAGGCTCACCCCGCGTCGCCCGCAGTCGGTGGCGCGGACTCCGGGGCACCCGGCGGCCTGGTCTGGTCGGGATCGGGCGGGTCGAGTTCGAAGGGGGAACGCTCGGGTTCCGTCGGGGCTTCCTCGTCATCAGCGGGTGGGAGGATCTCGAAGAGGAGCTGACCCTCCCGAATCGTGACGCCCTCTCGGATCCCGACGGCAAGGGAGAGGATGCCATCGGCGGGGGCCTTGATCTGTGCTTTCTCGATCGTCCGCCGGAGGAGTTCCTCGCGCTCTTTCTCCAGTTCGAAGCTCGATTTCCTGGCCCATTCTTCGGCCTTGGCCTTCTCGACGTCGCCTTCGAGCGACTTGATCCGGAGCTCGTAAGTGTATGCTTTGAGGACCTCAAGTGCCTTCTCGGCCCTCCCCAGGGCCAATTCGGCGCGCTGAACCCCGACCTTCGCCTTGAGGATGCGTATCGCCCGCTCATCCTCCGGGGCGTTCCGGGCCACGCGAGCGAGGCGGGCGTTCGCCACGTCCAGCTCCGAATGCGCGAGCTTGACCTCCGCCATCGCCTCGAACTCCTCAAGGGGGAAGACGCCCTGGAGGTAGCGCCTCACCGTCACTTCTGCGATCTCGCGATCCTTGATGGCGTTCTGGTAGTCGGCCTCGGACCGTTCGGTGGCGATCTGCTGGGAGGCGAGCTGGTCGCGGAGACTCGTGGTGTCGAGTTCGCAGATGACCTGATCCCGGGAGACGACCGTGCCCTGGGGGAGGATCGAGCGGATCTCCAGGGGCATTCTGATCTCGGCATGGACCCGCGCGGGGGCAATCTCCCAGGGGGTGTTCAACAAGGAAGGGGCGGCCTCATCCGCGGCGAGGTCAGCCTGATCCGGCCCCGGAGCCACTGGGTCTTGTTCGACGAGGACCGCAACGCCGGGAGGAGGGTCAGGCATCGGATCGGCATTGCCCGAGCCACCCCAGGATGCCAATCCGGCGGCCCCGGCACCAATGCCGAGGAGAGCGATGCCACCGAGGGAGAGCGTCCGAAATGCGGAAATCATGAGCATACTCCGGAGGGTTGAGGTGGCCAGGGGGACCGAGAGCGAGGCGAGCGAGGCGCCTCGGGAGGCGACGGCGAGGCGGGAGGCGGCGGAGGCCCAGCCGATCGAGGCGAGGGAGGCGGCGGGCGAGGTGAGCGGGACGGGGGCGAGTAGCAGGGAGGAGGCGGACGAGGGGGTCAGGCCGCGGCGGACGAGCCGGGGGCGGAGTCGGTCTCGGGCGCGGGAGAGGCGGGTGCGGAGGGTGGGGGTCGGGATGCCGAGCAGGGCCGACGCCTGGTCGTGGGTCATCCCCTGTAGGTAGCAGAGGACGAGCGGGTCGCGGTAGCGAGGCGGAAGGCGGTCGAGTTCGTCGTAGAGGACGGCCCAGTCGTCAGGGTGGGAAGGGTCGGGAGCGGCCTGGGTAGGTTGCGTCGCCGAGTGCTCGGCCAGGGAACGCTCGGCCTGTCGGCGGCGGGAGGAGCGGGACCTGGCCCGGAGGGCCACGCGGCGGGCCACGCCGAAGAGCCAGGGGCCGACCGATCCGGCCTTCCGGATCGCCCCGGCCCGGCGGGCGAGGACGAGGAAGGTGGCCTGGTAGGCGTCGGCGGCGTCGTCCGGGTTGCCGAGAATGCTGAGGCAGACGTGTCGGACCATCGCGCCGTGCCGCTCGACCAGCACGGCGAAGGCGCATTCGGCCTCGTCGGCCCGGCCGTCGAGATAGCGGCGGAGCAGGTCGCCATCGCTCAACGAGCCCGCCGCGCCGAGCGTGAACAGGATGCGCAGCGGAGTCGCGGCGGGAGATCGGTTCTTCATCAATCAAAGGCCCCCGAGTCGCGGTCGTCCGTCCATAGTGCCGCGACGGGGGGCGGGGTGCGTCACTTTTTTTTCGTTTTCAGAAGTGCTCGCGGACCGGGCCGGGGGACGGCAGCGGGATTCGGGGCATCCGGGGCCGGGAGGGTGCCGGCGATGTCGGGGCTGATTGAGCGGGCGGGCCAGCGATTGTGAGGCGTGGTCGGGAGTCTGTACAGCGGTCTTGTTCAGCCTGGTGCAGATGGAGATCTCGGGCCAGGCTACGCCCACCGGGACAAACCGCCCAACAGTGGCATCTTTGCCAAATTCACTCGCCGTGGAGGTCGCGAAATTTTTATTGAGATCAATTCTCCAAAGATTGTTGACACCATTCCCGGGCATTTCTATTCTCGGCATCACTTCAAGAGGATCTCGCTCGGCATTCGCGAGACGGTTGTGCAATCCCGAAGTCACTTCACGCGATTGAATCGCAGAGGTGTTCGCATGAGGAATCGCACGGATTCTGTACGTCGCGGCTTCACGTTGATCGAGCTCCTGGTGGTGATCGCCATCATCGGAGTCCTGATCGCGCTGTTGTTGCCCGCGGTCCAGGCCGCGCGAGAGGCGGCCCGCCGCGCCCAGTGCACGAACAACATGAAGCAGATCGGCCTGGCGATGCACAATTATGAGAGTATCCACTCGACGCTCCCCTACGGGACGGGGCGTTGCTGCACGCCCGCCGGGGGCAACTGGGCGACGTTCCTCCTGCCGACGCTGGAGCAGACGACCGTCTACAACGCCCTGAACCAGAACCTCGGCTACAACCACCCGGCCAACCTGACGGGCGCCACGACGGTGATGGGCACGTTCATCTGCCCGAGCGACGGCGACGCGGGGGAGCCGATCCAGACGCGATTCGCGGCGCACAACGTCTCGCCGGCGCACATGCTCTGGTATTCGGCGAGCATGGGCCCGACGCACATGGATAGCTGCCCCTTCTGTCCGGACCCGAACCCGGGGCCGAACAACTGGTGCTGCCAGGGCTGGAACTTCGGCACCAACGGCAACGCCGGGCTGGGGATCGCCGCCGGGACCTTCCCCGGGATGTTCGGCCGGACCTGGAAGAGCATCAGCTTCGCGGCCGTGCGAGACGGGCTGAGCAACACGATCATGGTCGGCGAGACGATCCCCGGGCACTGCACCTTCATGGGGGTCTTCTCGCAGAACTTCCCGCTGAGCTCGACGAACATCCCGATCAACACCATGGAATCGGCGGTCGACGCGAACTGGTTCCGCACGTGCGGCTTCAAGAGCTGGCACCCCGGGGGGGCGAACTTCCTGATGGGCGACGGCAGCGTGAAGTTCATGAAGCAGACGATCAATTTCCAGGTGTTCAACCATCTGGGGACCCGCGCCGGCGGCGAGGTCGTGTCGGCCGACCAGTATTGAGTTGGCGATCGCCGTCGAGGATGGGGGCCCCGGCGGGTCCTCATCCTCCCGCCCCAAGCTCGGTCGGATCGTCGGATCCCTTGCACCGTTCGGAGTCCTGCGAGTGATGTTCGAACTGACAATCCTTCGACCGCGCGCGGTCGCCGCCTCGGCCGGCCTCCTCGCCCTGCTCGCCGTCATCCCGGGGTGTGGGTCCGGCGAGCCGGGACTCGTCCCTGTCCGGGGGAAGGTCACGCTGGACGGCGGCCCCTGGCCCGCGGAGGGTCATCTCAACCTGATTCCTGTGGGTGACGCGGATCCCACGGGGCTGTTACGGCCGTCGAGCGTGCCCTTCGACACGAATGGCAACTTCGTCGCGACCAGCTACCAGACGGGTGACGGGCTGTATCCGGGCACCTATCAGGTGGCCGTCGAGTGCTGGGAGGTGGAGCCGGCGATCGCCGGCGACGGCAACCTCATCCCGGGGAAGACCCCGGTCCCCGAGCGGTATCAGAGCCCCACGACCAGCAGCCTGACGCTCGTGGTCGAGCCGAAGGGCTCCACCTACGCCGAGTTCGACGTGACCACGCCCTGATCGCAGTTGGGCAGGTGCAGGCCCTCACGGGCCGGGCGGCGAGGAGGCGCGTCGGCCTGCCCACGGGGTCGTGGTCAGGCCGAGACGCGGGGAGGGAGATCCCGAAAAGGGGCCTCCAGTTCCCGCCACTGGGCGTCTTGCCGCTGGCTGTATGCGTCCGTCCCTGAGTCCGAGGTCGCGACGCAGGAGGCCCAGGAGGGGCTCGGAGGGGCGGGAAGCGTGGAGGAGGCCCCTGCCCCAGATCGCGGAGGAGCGATCGGGCGGCCTCGGCCATCGCCTCAACGAGCGATGCGAACAGGCCGCGCTCTCCAGTGGCCCGGGTCTCGTGTTCCAACCCTCGGGGTCATTGAATCGTCATCGCGGCGGTGCTCCTTCAGCATGTTGCCTCCCATCTTGTGCCGATCGCCCATCTGCGATTCTTCATTTTTCCAGGTTTCGATCGCAATTGCGCCCGTGCCCGCCACCGAGGGCACCCGGGGCAAGGATGGCCCCGGGCGGTGCGTCGGGGGGAGGTGGGGGTGTCAGTCGCTGGGGGACGGGGAGCCGGAGCCGCCGAGGGGGCGGGCGATGCGGAGCGCGCCGGAGGGGATGGGGATGGAGAGGCGTTCCAGCGCGGGAGGATTGAGGAGGCCCTCCACGTCGAGGATCGGCGCGAAGGGGATGGCGTCGGGGGATTCGCCCGAGAGGATGCGGTAGGCGAGGCGGCCGACCTGGACGCCGACGCGGTCGGGCAGCGGGGCCTCGGCGGCGACGGCCCCGGAGCGGACCTGGGCCTCGCTGACGCCGAAGGCGGGGATCTCGGTGGCGGTGGCCGCGGCGACCAGGTCGGGGGACGACCCGAGGGTCAGGCAGATGGCATCGACCGGAGGCTCCTGGAGGGGTCCGAGGTCTTCGGCGGCGATGACTTCAAGCTCGGTTTCGGCGGAGGCGCCGACGAGGGCGTCCTTGTGGGCCACGGAGAGGGGGTCGGCGGGGTCGAAGAGGATGCCGACGCGGGCGGCCTCGGGGAGGTAGAAGCGGACGAGGGTGAGCAGGGATCCGGAGGGCATCGGGTGGTACGCGCCGGTCAGGCCGGGGAGGTGGCGGTCGTCGGACTCGCCCGCACCGAGGGCGAGGGGGTTGCCGAGGATCCCGAAGGCGATCGGGGGCCCGCCGGTCGTGTGGGAGGTCGCCGCGGCGAGCACGAGCGGATGGGTGAGCACGATCACATCGGCGCCGTCCTGAGCTGCCTGCTCCAGGGCGTCGGGGGTGGTGTCGGGGTCGCCGCCGAGGTCGATGACGTCGATCGAGAAGTGGACACCTTCCTCGAACTGGAAGAGTTCCAGGCCGTCCTTCACCCCGTTCGGGGGGATTTCGGCCGGTTCGGTCGATCCGCCGAGGCGGAGCACGGCGATCCGATGCGGCTGGTCGGGCACGGCGGGGGGGGGCGGCGGCCCCGGTTGGGAAGAGCCCGAGCCGCAGCCGGGGAACGCCGCCGAGGCGCACGAGGCCACGATCAGGGTGAGCGCTCGGGCGGGATGCCTGATTGACATGGGACGGCGCCTCCGAGGGGAGCGGGAGGTTGAAGGGACGGGCTTGCGTTCCCCGGCATGGGGTGCTCGATGGTCGCCATGGTGCATCGCGATCGGGACGAGATCAAGGATTGGCCGTGGGGCCGGGATGGATTTGCACTCCCGGGGGCGGAGGGGGCGACTCCGGGCCGGTCGCCGGCGGTCGGGGGCCGTCGCGATCCCCCCGGGAGGCGATCCTGAGGAGGTCTCGATTCAGCAGCGGAGGATCGGCGAGGGGTGCGCGGATCCGCCATCCCGGCCCCGGTGCCCGCGGTCGGAGGGCGAGGCGGAGGTGTTCGGCCGGGGACGCCGGGGATGGTGACGGGGTCGTGGTGAGATCGTCGTCGGGGACGGGGTCGAGGGATGGGCGGGCGGATGAGGGGCGACGAGGGGTCGGGGCGTGAGGGACTCTGGCATAATCCGACACGTCGCGTAAAAAAACATGAACGGCGGATCTCGGAGAAAACCAGAGAAACCGGGCGATTTTCGGAGAATCGCCCATTCAAGCATTCTTCGGAGCACCAATTCTTGATTGACCGGCGTTTCGAGACGCCGTAGAACACGGGTTGAACCCGGCCTCGGATGCCGCAACCGCTCGCCGCACGGGGCCGGGGGTGCCCGGGAGGTAGGCGTTGGCGTCGCGGGTCGATCGGCCGGCGTGCCAACCGTGCTTCCCCGATCTCCATCGAAGGAGGGTCGGTTTGATGCGATTCCATCATCCGCGGAAGCGGCTCGGATTTACGCTGATCGAGTTGCTGGTGGTCATTGCGATCATCGGCGTCCTGATCGCCCTGCTGCTGCCGGCCGTGCAGAGCGCCCGCGAGGCGGCCCGGCGGGCGCAGTGCGTGAACAACGTGAAGCAGATCGCGCTGGCGCTGCACAATTATCACGACACGACCGGTTCGTTCCCCTGGGGACAGGGGCCGCTCGGGTGCAATGACTGGAATTATGTGTCGTTGATGCTGCCCCACCTGGAACAGGTGTCGATCTTCAATGCCCTGAATTTCGGCACGACCAACGGGGTGAACGGATTCGCGTGCGCGGGGCACGCCGTCAATACGACGGCGACCCGATCGTCGATCGCCTCGCTGGTGTGCCCGTCGGACTCGGGGGACGGGCTGACGAGCCCCGACGGCCGGCTGAGCTACTACGGGAACACCGGGTCGACGCCGGTGCAATTCACCACGACCGCGAACGAGAAGCCGAACGGCCTGTTCGCCTCGGTCCCGGAGACGGGCCCGATCCGGATCAGCTCGATCCGGGACGGCACGAGCAACACGGCGGCGATCAGCGAGCGGAACATGGGGATCGGCCAGTACGACCAGCGGCCGTTCCGCGACTTCACCTCGCCGCCGACGAATTATTCGAGCATCGGCGCGGTGCTCCCGCTGACCTCGCAGGCGTTCCGCCAGGCCTGCATGGAGCGGGGAGACCCGAGGCAGCCGGGCGTGGCCCTGGCCTGCTGCCGCCCGGTGGGGGCGGTCTGGCACATGGGGAACCCGAACAGCGGCCGATACAACCACGTGATGACCCCGAACACGTGGGCCTGCATGGAGGTCGGCGGCAACTCGAACGGGGCGACGCCGCCGAGCAGCCGTCACCCGGGGATCGTGGTGGTGGGCATGGCCGACGGCTCGGTGCGGCCGATCAAGAATACGATCGCGCCCGAGGTCTGGTGGGCGATCGGCAGCCGGAATGGTGGTGAAGTGGTCTCGAGCGATCAGCTCTGATCTCAACCGATCGAGCGTCGAGCATTCAGGCATTCGTGTCCTTCGACAGGCGGGCGATGTCGGGCTTGTCGGAGGGCTCGGATCGTTGCGAGAGCGAGGGCCGTCCGCGCGGGTCGGTCGCAGGGACGAGCGATCCGGCCGGTTGAGCCAGGAATCCCGAGGAGCGAGCGAGCGATGAACCGCAGGTCCGTTTTCGTGTGGGTGCTTCCGGTCCTGGCGGGGCTGGGGCCGATCGTGCTGGCCGGGTGCGGGAGCAAGACGCCCGCCGTCTCGACCTCGACGACCGAGGCGACGGTCCGGGGCCGGGTCATCGTGCATGGGAAGCCGGCGTCGGGGGGGACCGTCTGGTTCGATCCGGCGAACTATCGCCGGAAGAACGCCGTGGCGGTCAGCACCGACGTGACCAAGGAGGGGTCGTACGAGATTACGACGCTGATCGGCGAGAATTCGGTCCGGTATGAAGGCCCCGCGGTGTCGGGGGACCGGGAACTCGACGGCCTCGTTCAGGGGTACACCGTCGAGGAAGGCGAAAACTCGTGGGACATCGTCCTCCCGGTTCAATGAGCGGGAATGCCGCCGAATCCGGCCGAGGCGAGTCGGCCCGCCCACGGGGTCGTGGGCGGGCCGAGACGCGGGGAGGGGGATCACGGACGGGGCCTCACCAGGAGCGGGTGACCTCGTCGATCTCCTTCTCGGCCTGGTCGCGGGCGTAGCCGTAGCGGGCCTGGAGCTTGCCGATGAGCTGGTCGCGCTTGCCGGCGACCTGGTCGAGTTCGTCGTCGGTCAGGTCGCCCCACTTCTCCTTGACCTTCCCCTTGAACTGCTTCCAGTTGCCCTCGATCTGGTCCCAATTCATGGCGTCGCTCCTCGTTGCGGGATGGAGGGGTTGAGTGGTGCCTCCCCGGAATTGGAAGGAGGCAACGACTCGGGAACAGGCAACTCCGGTGCCGGATCAATTTTTGTGGGAGCGATGATCCCTGGGAGGGAGGCGGGGGGGATTGCCCCGTGATCCCTCGGGGAGAGCCCCTGGCACTCGAAGGGTCCGCTGCCCGGGCGGACGCGGGGGAGGGTGGGGAGCGGAGGCCGGCACGATCGATGCGCCGGGCTCGGGGCCGGCGCAGAGGGCCCCTCACCCCGGCCCTCTCCCCGAGGGCGGGGAGAGGGGGGCGGGGACGATCGGCAAGAGAATGGGACGGAGGATCGCGCTAGCGGGCGATGAGGATGATGGTGCTGCGGGGGGGGACCTCGTAGGAGTCGTCGGGGAGGAAGGCGGCCTCTTCCTGGGGGACGATGTCCTCGCCCTCGGGCAGCGAGGTGTCGACGACGCGGTACCAGCGGCGGTCGTCCTGCTCGGGGAGCTCGACCTCGATGGGTTCCCAGAAGGCGTTGCTGGCGACGTAGATGGGGACGTCCCAACGCTCCTCGGTCTCGAAGGCTTCGAGGGTCCAGGCGAGGAAGCGGGAGGTGCCGGAGAAGTCGGGCTTCTCGGGCTTGACGCCGTGCCAGGTGATGTTGCGGAGGATGGGGGTCTCGTCCTCCTCGGAGGTCATGTAGCGCCAGCGGCGGATGATCGAGTGCTTCTTGCGGAATTCGATGATGTGTTTGGTGAAGCGGTAGATCTCGCGGTGCTGCTTGAGCAGCTCCCAGTTGAGCCAGTTGAGCTTGTTGTCCTGGTAGACGGTGTTGTTGTTGCCCAGGGCCGAGCGGCGCATCTCGTCGCCGTAGAGGAGCATGGGGGTGCCCTGCGAGAGGAAGAGCAGGGTGAGGAAGTTCTTGATCTGGGTGACGCGGAGGCGTTCGATCGTCTCCTTCTGCTCCTCGTCGAGGTCCTCGGCGTCCTCGACCGGGCCCTCGACGCCGCAGTTCCACGACTCGTTCTCGTTGTGGCCGTCGCGGTTCCCCTCGCCGTTGCGGATGTTGTGCTTCTCGTTGTAGGAGACGAGGTCGTTGAGCGTGAAGCCGTCGTGGCAGGTGACGAAGTTGATCGAGTGATAGGGGGAGCGTTCGCTGTCGTCGGTCGGGGCGAACAGGTCGTAGGAGCCGGCGACGCGGGTGGCCAGCTCGCCGGCGATCCCCATGTCCCCCTTGATGAACTTGCGGACGGCGTCGCGGAACTTGCCGTTCCACTCGGCCCAGCGGCGGTCGGAGAAGGAGCCGAGGCGGTACTGGCGGATCGACCAGGGCTCGGCGATGAGCTTGATCCGGGAGAGGACCGGGTCGGTCTCGATCTCCTCAATGATCGGGGTCTTCCCCTTCTCCTGGCCGTCGACGTCGATGGCGAAGACGGCGGCGAGGTCGAAGCGGAAGCCGTCGACGTGCATCTCCTCGACCCAGTAGCGGAGGCAGTCGAGGATGAACCTGCGGACGACCGGGTGGTTGCAGTTCAGGGTGTTGCCGCAGCCGGTGAAGTCGTTGTAGAACTGCGGCTGGCCGGGCATCAGCATGTAGTAGATGTTGTTATCTAACCCCTTGAAGCTGACGGTCGGGCCGTAGTGGTTGCCCTCTCGCGAGTGGTTGAAGACGACGTCGAGGATGACCTCGATGTTGGCCTTGTGCAGCTCGCGGACGAGCATCTTGAACTCGTCGACCTGGGCGCCGAGCTTGCCGTAGTAGCTGTAGTGGCTCTCGGGGGCGAAGAAGGCGACGGTGTTGTAGCCCCAGGCGTTGGCCAGGCGCTCGCCGGTGACGGGGTCGCGGAAGGGGCCGTCGAAGCGGTCGAACTCGAAGACGGGGAGCAGCTCGACGGCGGTGACCCCCAGGTCCTTCAGGTAGGGGATCTTCTCCATGAAGCCGCGGTAGGTGCCCTCGAAGTCGGTCTCGGAGGAGTGGTGGCGGGTGAAGCCGCGGACGTTGACCTCGTAGATGATCGACTCTTCGATCGGGATGTCGGGATGCTTGTCCCCTTGCCAGTCGAAGTCGGAGCGGTAGGCGACGCAGCGCGGGGCGCCGCCGAGGTTCGAGACCCTGCTGGGGCGGAGGTGGCGGTTGGGGTCGTCGGGCCTGGTGTTGTCGTAACCAAGCGGGTCGCCGTCGTTCCAGTCGAAGTCGCCGGAGATGGCCGGGGCGTAGGGGTCGAGCAGGAGTTTGTGGGGGTTGAAGCGGGAGCCGTCCTTGTCGGGGCGGTAGGGGCCGTCGGCACGATAGTTGTAGAGGGTGCCATTGGGCAAGCCCTCGACGAACATGTGCCAGATGTCGCCGGTCTTGTGGGCGTCCCTGGAGAAGGGGATGACGACCGCCGGCGTGTCATCGGCGATATTGTCGAACAGGAGCAGTTCCATCCGGGTCGCACCCTGGGAATGGACCGCGAAGTTGATCCCGTCGGATCGGACGGTCGGCCCCAGCGGTTCCGGTTCTCCCGGGTGAATGTCCTTGATCGTCGGCATCGGCGGCGACCGGGCGACGAAGCGCCCGCCCCAAGGTAAGATCGTTGTCCGAACGAGACGTCACGTGACTTCAATCGCGACGCAAATCCCCACGGCGAGTTCCCTGGGCCAGGCCCTCGGGGACGCGACGTGGGGTGTCCGGTGGCCCAATCTAGCAAGTTTCGGTCCCTTTGTGCAGGGCTGCCGCCTCAAGACGCGTCCGGCTCCGGCCCAATCCCCCAGGTGAAAGCAACCGATCATGCCACCACGACCCGACGACACCGAGCCGCTGGCATCACCGGACGAGCCCCAGACGCCCCGCCCCGCCGAGGCCCGCGCCCGGTCCCTGTTCGACGCCGAGGCCGAGGCCGTCAGCACTGCCCCGCTGCGGAGGCCCCGGGCCACCTATCGGCTGCAACTGCACCGGGACTTCCGCCTGACCGATGTCGAGGCGATTCTCGACTATCTGGACGACCTGGGCATCTCGGATGCCTATTTTTCCCCCTACCTTGCCGCGAGACCCGGCAGCACGCACGGCTACGACGTGTTCGACCACGGCCGGATCAACCCCGAGATCGGCGACGAGGAGGCGCACGAGCGGCTCGTCGCCCGGATGCTCGACCGGGGCATGGGCCGGGTGATCGACGTCGTGCCGAATCACATGGGGATCACCGGCGGCAACCCGTTCTGGGCCGACCTGCTCGAGAACGGCAAGCAGGCGGCCTCGGCCCGGTATTTCGACGTCGACTGGTATCCGGTCAAGGAGGAGCTGGAGGGACGGGTCCTGCTGCCGGTGCTGGGGGACCAGTACGGCAAGGTGCTCGAGGACGGCCAACTGGTCGTCGGCCGCAAGGACGGGTCGTTTCATCTCGACTATTTCGACCATCATTTCCCCCTCTCGCCCCGGTCGTATGGCCTGATCCTCGGGCAGCGTCCCGAGGTGCTCGACGGCCTGCTCGCCCCGGACGACGTGCTCTTGCTCGAATTCCGGAGCGTGATCGCGGCGATCGAGAACCTGCCCCCTCGCGACGCCGACGACGAGGAATCGGTCGCCCGATACCGCGCCGAGAAGGAGGTGATCAAGCACCGGATCGCCCGGCTCTGCGAGGAATCGCCCAGGCTGGCCGCCTTCATCGACGAGAACGTGGCCCTGTTCCGCGGGGAAGCGGGCGACCCGCGCAGCTTCGACCTCTTGCACGAGCTGCTCGAACACCAGGTCTACCGCCTGGCCTACTGGCGGGTGGCGGTGGAAGAGATCAACTATCGGCGATTCTTCGACATCAACGACCTGGCCGGGGTGCGGATCGAGGACCCGGAGGTGCTGGAGACGACCCATCGCCTGATCTTCGACTGGGTGGACCGGGGGGGCGTCTCGGCGCTCCGGATCGACCACCCGGACGGCCTGGCCGACCCGGCGGGCTACTTCTCCCGGTTGCAGGAGACGCTGTTCGTCCGGTCGTGCCTGAGTCGGCTGGACGGAGGGGTGGAGGACGCGGAGCGATCGGAGATCGAGCAGGGCTTGCGCGATCGGTTCCGGTCGGCCCTCGACGCCGAGCCGGACGGGCCGCTGGCCAGGCGGTACCCGATCGTCGTCGAGAAGATCCTCAGCCGGGGGGAGGACCTGCCCGAGCGCTGGACGATCGACGGGACGGTCGGTTACGAATATCTGAACGCGATCAACGGGTTGTTCGTCGACCCCGACGGCCAGGCGACGATTGAGGGCTCGTACGCCGAATTCACGGGGGACGCCGAGCCCTGGCACGAGGTCGTCTACGACGCGAAGCAGTTGATCTGCCGGGCCTCGCTCGCCAGCGAGCTGAACATGCTCGCCCGGCAACTGAACCGGGTGAGCGAGCACGACCGCCGCAGCCGGGACTTCACGCTCAACGACCTGAGGAGGGCCCTGCGCGAGGTGATCGCCTGCTTCCCGGTCTACCGGACGTACCTGAAGCCCGGCGAGCCGATGACCGAGCGCGACCGCGCGTACATCGACCAGGCCGTCTACCGGGCCAGGAGGCGGAACCCGACGATCGACCCGTCGGTCTTCGAGTTCATCCGGGCGGCGCTGTTGCTGGAGCACCCGGAGGGGGTCTCGGCCCACGACATCGAGCAGCGCGAGGCGTTCGTCATCCGATTCCAGCAGACGACCGGGCCGGTGACGGCCAAGGGGGTCGAGGACACGGCCTTCTACCGGCAGATCAAGCTCGCCTCGCTCAACGAGGTGGGGGGCGAGCCGGCCCGGTTCGGGCACTCGCCGTCGTCGTTCCACGCGATCAACGCCCACCGCCTGAACCTCTGGCCGGGAGGCTTCTCGACCACCGCCACGCACGACAACAAGCGGGGCGAGGACACGAGGATGCGGATCAACGTCCTCTCGGAACTGAGCGGCGAGTGGCAGACCCACCTGACCCGATGGGGCTACTGGAACAAGACGAAGAAGACCGAGGTGCACGGCGCACCGGCGCCGGACGCCCGGGAAGAGTACCTCTTCTATCAGACGCTCATCGGCGCCTGGCCCTTCGGCGATTCGGTCGAGGTGCCGGGGGGGCTGGTCGAGCGGGTGCAGCAATACATGCTGAAGGCCCTGCGCGAGGCGAAGCTCAACACCACCTGGACCGACCCCGACCCGTCGTACGGCGACGCCGTCTCGAAGTTCGTGGCCGACGTGCTCCAAGGGGAAGGGGCCGACGTCTTCCTCAAGGATTTCCTGCCGTTCCAGCGGCGGGTCGCCCGGATCGGCGTGATCGGGTCGCTCGGCCAGGTCTTGCTCAAGGTCGCCTCGCCGGGGGTGCCGGACGTGTACCAGGGGTGCGACCTGTGGGACCTGGCGCTCGTCGATCCCGACAACCGGCGGCCGGTCGATTACGACCACCGGCGTCGGGCACTGGCCGCGCTCCGGCAGGAGATCGCCTCGGGGACGCCGCGCGATCGACTGGCCGCCCGCCTGCTCAATGCCCCGGACGACGGCCTGATCAAGCTCTATCTGCTCTGGACGGCCCTCGGCCACCGGAAGGAGCACCCCGAGGTCTACTCGCACGGGGTCTATCGCCCGCTCGAGGCCGAGGGGGAGCGCAAGGGGAACGTGCTGTCGTTCGGCCGCTACCGGGACGGGCGATATGCCGCGGTGGTGGTGCCCCGTCTCGCGGCCGGGATGATGGGGGAGGACAGCTCGCGGCTGCCCGTCGGGCCGGAGGCGTGGGGGGATACGGTCCTCACCTTGCCCGACTCGGGACTCCCCTCGCGATGGCGGAACCTGCTGACCGACGAGGTGGTCGAACTCCGGGACGGCGACGGCCGGCCCGTCTTGCCGATCACCGAGATCTTCCGGACGATCCCGTTCGGCCTGCTGGTCGAGCAGGAGTGACCGGTCGGCCCCTGGCCTGTCGCCCCGAATCCCGACCGAGGTCCCCGGGGATTCCGCCTTGCCGGCGGAGGCTCCGGGGACCCGGTTCGGGATCGGGTCACGGATCCAGGGGTTCCGGGGCGATCGAGTCGGCCGGGGGATCGATGCCAAGGCGTGTGCGGTAGGGCTCGGGGACCTGGCCGTTCCAGCGCCCGAACAGGGCGGTCTGCTCGGCGAGCCACGATCGGCGCTCGGGGGTCAACTGGTCGGTCTGGAACCGCCAGGTCCAGTTCCCATGACCGACGCCGGGCACGTTCATGCGGGCCTCGGTGCCGAGGCCGAGGACGTCCTGCAGCGGGGCGATCGCCGTGTTGGCCACCGAGGCCCAGGCGAGGCGGATCAGGCCGAGCGGGATGTCGTCGGCCTGGCCGGGGCCGAGGTAGCGGCGGACGAAGCGGCGCTCGGCCTCCATCTCCTCGGGGGGCTGGGTGGTCTTGCCCGCTTCGGCCTCGAACCAGCCGAGCGTCGTGTCGTTGTCGTGCGTGCCGGTGTAGGCGACGCAGTTCGGGATGTAGCAGTGGGGCAAGTACACGTCGGCCAGCGGGTCGTTGCCGAAGGCGAACTGCAGGACCCGCATGCCGGGCAGGCCGAAGCGGTCGCGGAGCGCCTCGACCTCGGGGGTGATGACGCCGAGGTCCTCGGCGATGAGCGGCAAGCGGCCGCCGAGGGCCTTGCGGACGGCGTCGAGCAGCTCGTCTCCCGGCGCAGGCTCCCACTCGCAGCGGTCGTCGGCGGCGTTCTCGGCCTTCGCGGGGATGGCGTAGCAAGCCTCAAGGCCGCGGAAGTGGTCGAAGCGGAGCAGGTCGAACCGGCCGAGCGCGGCGGCGATCCGGCGGGACCACCAGGCGAACTCGTCCTTCAGGTGCGCCCCCCAGCGATAGAGCGGGTTGCCCCAGTCCTGGCCGAGCTCGTTGAAGTAGTCGGGGGGGACGCCGGCGGTGTGGGTGGGGTTGTTGTTCGCGTCGAGCCGGAAGAGGTCGCGGTGGGCCCAGACGTCGGCCCCGTCGAAGGCGACGAAGATGGGCAGGTCGCCGATGAGGCCGATGCCCCGGTCGCGGCAACGGGCGCGGAAGTCGCGCCATTGCTGGTCGAAGAGGTATTGCTCGAAGCGGCCGAAGGCGATCTCGTCGGCCAGGTCGCGGTCGATGCGTTGCAGGGCCTCGGGGGCGCGATCGGCCAGGTCGCGGTCCCATTCGTTCCAGGGGCGGTTGCCGAAGTGTTGCTTCAGGGCGTTGTAGCGGCAGTAGTCTTCGAGCCAGTCGGCCGCGCGGCGGCGGAAGGCGAGGAAGCCGTCGTCGGGCCGGAACCGGGAGAAGGCGAGGCGGAGCAGCCGCGTCTTGAAGGCGTTGACGGCGGCGAAATCGACCCGATCGGCGGGGAACTCGGGCAGGTCGTCCAGCTCAGACGCTGTCAGAAGTCCCTGCTCGACCATCGGCTCGGGGGCGATGAGCAAGGGGCTGCCCGCGAAGGACGAGGGAGAGGCGTAGGGGGAATTCCCCGCCCCGATCGGCCCGACCGGGAGCATCTGCCACCAGCGCTGGCCGGTGTCGGCCATGACGTCGAGGAACCAGTCGGAACCCCGTCCGAGGTCGCCGATCCCGAATCGGCCGGGGAGCGAGGTCAGGTGCAGCAGGATGCCACCGGCTCGTTGCAAGTCCATCTCCGGGTCGCTCCCAGGCAAATCGTTGAATCGTAGCGCGGGCCGTCGCCTGACGACACCCTAACTTGGCGTCGAGCGTGCCGGAAGACGGAAATGCTCCGTGGAACCCGCAAGGACGGAGGAGCAAGAAGGCAAGTGACGTGCCTGAAGCGGACCGAGGAGAACAGAGAGGGTAAGGAAGCCACGGATGAAACACGGATGAAACACGGATAGGAAAACATTATCGAGTGAGACTCGGAGGATCCTCGTTGAGTGTTTCTTTCAACGCTTCGCTTCGGTCGCCCTGTGGGTCTCAACTCCTGGCACGCTCGTTTCTCCATCCGTGTTTCATCCGTGGCTCAAGTTCCTTTCCCGACGCTCTCCGCCGGGTGGGCGTTGAGGGAGAAGTCGCCGGCCAGGCGACGGATGGCGTCCGGGCCGACGGCCTCGCGGCGCACCCGACGCCCGGAGAGGCGCGCGGCCCGGCCCCAGACGACGACGCGGACCGGGTGATCGGGGCCGAGCCGACGGGCCAGGGCCTCGGCCACGCCGACGGCGGCGCGGGCCTGGGGATAGGGCGGGGTCCCGCGCCCGGCCCGGCTCCAGGAGGTCAGGTCGAGCCGATGCCAGGGGTCGCCCAGGCTCGGCGGGCGGAGATGACGCCGGACCTCGTCGGGGAGCCGGGCGAGATCGTCCTCATGAAGGAAGACGTAAACCCGTTCGGCATGGCTGGCATAGAGGGCGAACGACGGCCAGGAATCCCAGGCCCCCCGGCGTTCGAAGGCGGGCATCGTGATGGCCAGGGCGAAGGCCGCGACGACGGGCCAGCCGGCGCGCGGCAACGGCTCCATCGGGGCGACGGGACGCGTCGAGCCGGTCCGGGCGAACAGAATCAACCCTTCAACAATCAAGGCACCGTTCCAGACGACGACGATCGTGCTGTGATCGAGGCCCCAGGGGCCGAGCAGGGTGATGAGGGTCGCGTGCATGCCGACCGCCCCCGCCAGCGCGAACGGCCGCGAACGACGGAACGCCAGGCCGACGCCGATGAGCAGCTCGGCCATCGGCATCAACAGGGCGGCGGCCGCCCGGACCGGGCCGGGCCAGCCCAGCACGTCGGTTCCCAGAGGAGAGGTCAACTGGATCAGGAAGGCGGCCCCGACTTCTCCGGGGAAGGTCGTGTCCAGCTTGGACAGCCCGGAGTAGACGTACAGGGCGATGAGCAGGGCCCGGCAGAGTCCCAGGGCCCGGGCGTCCGGCAAGGCCCCGAGCGCCAGGGCCATGAGGGCATACTGATACGCCCACGGCTGGAAGCGGTGCTGGTCGCCGGCGACCAGGTACGCCAGCGGGAGCAGGCCGATGAGCAGGCAACGCCTGCGGACGATCCCGCAGACGATCGAGCCGACCAAAGCCCCGAACAGCACGACGCGGAGCCAGGCGGGTTCCGGCAGACTCGGCAGAAACGGGACGCGAGGGAAGAGGCCCCCCGAGCCGATCCAGAGCGGCCAGGAGAGGGCGAGCATCGTGAGGGTGGCCACGCCAATCGCCGCGCGGAAGACCAGAACACGGCGACGGGCGAGATCGTTCGCGGGCGGATCAATCATCGAGCATTTGATCCCGGAGCGATTGGTACTGAATCAACGCGTCCTCGGCCTCCCTGGCCTGATGATCGAGGAGCAAGGCGGCGGCATGGCGGCCCGGCCCGTCGGGGGGAAGCCCCTGCATCAGGTCCCGGATGAAGGCCTCGGCGACGTGGGCATCCTGCGCGATGCCGAGGATCTCCTGGATCTGCTTCGCCTGCCGACCGAGCCGCTTCGCCCCCTTCCCGGCCGGTCGGCCCAGCCGGTCGGCCACCGACTCGGCGGCGTATCGGGTGCGCTTGGCCTGCTTGCGGAAGGCGTGGAGGGCCTCGGCCGGGGCGTCGGGCGGCGTGGCTTCGAGCGCGTCGAGCAGGCGCCGCCAGTCGCGGCCGAGGCGATCGACCAGGACCGCCCCGGCGGGCCGGTCGTGGCCTCCGGCGAGGCTGGGGGACCTCGCCTCGGCGATGAGGGCGGCGCGGAGCGCGGCGTAGCGGTCGCCGTCGAGGGTGTCGCGGAGGGTCGATCGGTGCCGATCGCGCCGACGGTCGATCTCCTCGAAGATGGGGTCGCTCGGCGCGACGCAGTCGAGCGCGACGACCGCCCGGCGCAGGCGATCTTCGAGCACGTCGAGGTCGCGGACGTCTCCCAGGACCCCGGCGAGCCATCGCAACTCGTCGCGGAGCGGGCGGAGGCCCGGGCCGTCCATCAGGGGCTTGAAGAAGCGGAGGTCGGAGCGGAGGCGGCGGACCGAGGTCCGCATCTGGTGCACGTCCTCGGGGAGGGACCGGCGGGCCCCCGGCTCGTGCGAGAGCATGCGCAGGGCGTCGTCGCCGAGGGCGGCCCGCACGACCAGGCCGATCGACGACCGGGCCGACCGGCCTCGGCGGGCATGGTGCTTCAGGGCTTTGAGTGATCGCGCTTTCATCGGAGGTACCCGGGGGAAACGGTTCGGCCCGGGATCGGGCCAATCCCGGGCGATCGCACCGACGCGACGAGGGTCTGGGGTGTCTCAGAGCGATTCGACGAACGCCTCGATCGATTTCCGGAAGGTCAATCCGGCCTCGATGTGGGGCAGGTGGCCGGCCTCGGGCAGCTCGACGAGCCGGGCGCCGGGGATCAGGCGGGCCAGCTCGGCCGATTTCTCGGGCGGGTTGACCAGGTCGCGATCGCCGACGAGGACGAGCGTCGGCACCTGGATCCGGCCGAGGCGGTCGCGGGCCTCGTGCTCGAGGGCGGCCCGGGCCTGCCGGGCGTAGGCGTCGGCGTCCTGGGGGAACTCGTTCCGCTCGGCGAATCGGATCAGGCCGTCGACCTGCGCCGCGTGTTCGAGGAAGGCGGGGCCGACGAGCCAGGGCATGACCAGGCGGGTGAACTCGGCCGGCTCGCACTTGCGGCGGAGGTCGATCCAGGACTGGAGCAGGACCCGTCGCCAGGTGTCGGTCCCGGCGTGGGACGAGGCGAGGACGAGGGCCCGGACGCGCTCGGGGTGGCGCAGGGCCAGCTCCTGGGCGATCAGGCCCCCCATCGACTGCCCGACGACGATGGCCGGCCCCAGGTCGAGGGCGGAGAGGACCGCCGCGGCGTCGTCGGCCAGGTTGGCGACGGAGTAGCCGCCGGGGTCGCGATCGCTCCGGCCGGCGTCGCGGTGATCGAGGCCGAGGACCCGGAACCGTTTCGCGAAGTGCCGGATCGCCACGGCGAAGGCCCGGTGGTCGCCGCCGAGGCCCGGCAGGAAGACCAGGGGTGCGCCGTCGCGGGCCCCTTGGTCGTCGTGATAGAGATTCCTGCCGTCCAGGAGAAGCTCAGGCATGGCGGGCTCTGGGTCCGGTCGTCGTTGCAAGGAGGTGGTCCGCGGGGTCGTGCGGCGGGGCGGGGCGAGGGCGGCCCGGCCGATGACCGCCCCGGCACCGGCATTGGCAATCGATCGACGCCCGATCGCCCTGCGTCCTGCCTCGAATGATTCTATCGGCCCGCCCACGCAACGACGAGGGATCGGGACCGGGGGCTCGGGGCTCGCCCTCGAATTTCCGGGGCCAGCGACTTGCCGAGGTTGGACAGACCGGGTAAAATTCGGAGGTCACGGGGATGAGAAGGCGTTTTCGATCTTCCCGAACCCCTGGCCGCCAATGCCCCCATCGTCTAGAGGCCTAGGATACATGGTTCTCAGCCATGGGACCGGGGTTCGAATCCCCGTGGGGGTGCTCTGAGTTTTATTTGGTTTTGATCTGGCCACGCGGTTGCGTGGCCTTTTTTTTTGCGAGTGCTCGCGATGCCCAGGTGATTCACCGCGGGAGGTCGGCAATGCCCCAACGCTTCAAGGTTTTCGCGTCCGTGATCGTGATTGCCGCGATCATGGGAGGGGTCGGCTGGGCCCTGGTCTCGGGTGGCACGGCGTCCGAAGCCTTCGAGGCAAGGCTGACATTCGGCGTGATGGCCGTGATGGTGATGGGCACGTCGATCTTGCTCTGGACGACCCTCGCCGCGGTGCTGGGGCCGAACCGCCTGGTGATCTGGGCTGCTATGGGGCTGGTCTCTCCGCTGCTCGGCGGGCTCTTGCTGCTGCCTCCGGTCTCGTACCTCGTACTCTGGCACGCTCCGGTGGTGACGTTCGGGCTCGGACTGGCGACAGGGGTACTCGTCTGGGCGGCCCTCCGATGCGGTGAGTCACCGAACCGGGTGAAGGCCGGCGCCCTTTGGAACGAGGTGTGATCCGAGCGAACGCGACGTGATGGGACCTCCCGATGATCCTCTTCGCGTGTAGCGGCCCCGGAGCGTTTGAGGCAATCAGGCAGAACATCGAGTTCGCCTGCGATCAGGCGCTGATCGTCGGTGGCCTCGGCGTGATCTCGCTTGGACTCGCGCTGGGCGCCGGCCGTCGCCGATGGATCGTCCCCGGAGTTCTCGGAATGCTCCTGGTGCTGCATCCCGCCTGGACGATCAGCGCCTCCAAAGGGGATTGCGGGGCGACCAAGGCCGAGGCGGCCCTCGTGGTCAGCGGTGCCGCGGCCCTGGCAATCCTCGTCCAGGCCATGCTCAGGGCGGGATTGGCGGTTCGGAGGCGCAGGGCGGCTGCGAGGCATGGCCCGAACGAGACCCGCAAGCGCGAATCGGATTAGCCGGGGAGCTGGGCGGCGGCGGCGGGATCGAGCATCCAGGTGACGCGACTGCCGGCGGATCGCAGGAGGGAGCCGGGGACCTGCGCGGTCATCGGGCCGGTGAGGGACCGGGAGACGGCCTCGGCCTTCTTGGCGCCGAAGGCGAGGACGAGGATGCGTCGGGCGGAGAGGATCGATGCGGTCCCCATCGTCAGGGCGCGGCGGGGGACATGTGCCTCGCCGCCGAAATCGCCGGCGGCGTCGGCGATGGTCGTCGGGTGGAGCGAGACGGGGCGGGTGGGGAGCTTCAGGGCGGTGTCGAGGTCGAGGTCGGCCGGCTCGTTGAAGCCGATGTGACCGTTGCGGCCGAGGCCGAGCAGTTGCAGGTCGAGCCCCCCCTCGGCCTCGATCCAGCGATCGTACGAGGCGCCGTACGCCTCCAGGTCCGACTCGGGCACGGTGCCATCGGGCACGTGGGCGCGGTTCGGGGCGAGGTCGACGAGGGAGAAGAGGTGCCGGTCCATGTAGGTCCGGTAGCTCTGCGGGTCGAGCGGCGACATGGGGTAGTATTCGTCGAGGTTGTAGGTCGAGACCTCGGCGAACGAGAGGCGGCCGCCCTGATGCTCCTCGACCAGCCCCTTGTAGACCGGCACGGGGGTCCCCCCGGTCGCCAGGCCGAGCACGGCCTTCCCCCGCCGGGCGACGGCCGATCGGACGAGTTCGGCGATCTGCTCTGCGGCGGCCAGGCAGGCGGCGGCCGAGTCGTCGAAGATCAGGACAGGGGTGCCGTCGAGGTCGAGCGATCGGGACGGGGACGGGGCGGGCATGTCTGGTGGGCCTTTTTTTCCACGTGCGGAGGATCAAGAGTCGGTCGCGATGAATTCGTCGGACCGAGGGCGGTCGGGAGCGATCCGGAGCAGCCGTTGATTGCCGCTCGCCCGGCCTTAGGCTGTCGCGGGGACGAGGTCGTGGAGGCTTGAGGGGTCGAGGTGGCCGCCGAGGATGCCGAGGGCGATCTGGATGGGGTCGCTGGCGAGCAGGTCGGCGCGGGTGGGGTCGAAGCGTTCGATGCGGAACAGCTCGACGCCGACGGCGTTGACGTCGGACCGGGAGGGTCGGCCGCCGGAGAGGCTGTGCCCCTCGGACCACTCGCGGGTCAAGGCGGCGTAGGCCCGGCCGAGGTGGTTGCAGAACTCGGTGTAGTCGGTCAGCTTGACCTGCGAGGCGTGGCAGTTGATCGCCCATTCCTTGGTGCGTTCGGCCTGCTCGTCGTAGGTGAAGAAGGCGTTCGGCTGGGGCAAGGGGCCCCAGGGGGTCCAGCCGCTCATGACCATCGTGTCGGCCAGGCCGGAGCCGATCAGGCCGATGGCGGCGAAGCAGCGGGTCATGCGGTGGGCCATGTGGGCGTCGGTCGCCGGGGGGATGATCAGGGCGCCGGGCTTACGCTGATCGAACCAGCCGACGATCTTGTCGAGGTCGGCGGCAGTGGGCCGATAGCCGGGGCTCCGGTAGGCGTCGAGGTCCCAGCAGACCGGCTCGGCCCCGAGGACGTCGCATTCGAGCCGGAATTCCTTCTCGCGGACGGTGACCTTCTTCTGGTTGTTCAGCCAGGGGGCATCGACGTTCCGCTCCCCGGCGAAGACGAGGACCTCGATGACCGGCAGGCCGCGCTCGACGGCGAACTCGTGGAGCATGCAGGCGGCGGTAATGGCCCCGTCGTCGGGGTGCGGGCACATCATGACGAGGGGGCGGTCGGCCTTGACGACGCCGCGCAAGGCGTCGCGCACGTCCACAATCTGCCCGTGCGCCCCGCTGGAGAGGACGATCCGGAGGAGATCCTCATACACGGGCTTCCAGCGAGAACTTTCGGTCGAGAGATGGGAGAGGGGTTGCATGGGCTCGCCAAAGCTCCGGCGCGACGGGGGTCGCTCCTCGATCAGCCTTCGTCCGGCGCGACGACCGGCGCCGGGGCGGGGGGGGACGGAAGCCAACCGATTCATCAACTGTTCACATGAGAGGAGAACGGGCGGGCGAAACCTCGCCGGCCCCTCCATTGTGCGGCCCGCAAGCCTCAGAGTCAACGCGGGATTCGACCTTTAGACACAAGGGGGCGCCGCGCCCGCGGTGGCCGACCGTTCGGTCTCCTGGTAAACTAGGATTGGCCGGCCCAGGACGACCCTCGCCGGCGGAGGTCCCGGGAGGCTGACCGATGGCGAGCTTCGCATCGACCGACGTCGAGTTCCGATCGGCGGACCCCGACGGATTCTTCGAGGTGATTGACGATCAACTCGTGGAGCAGCCGCCGATGGGGACGGAATCGGTCTGGATCGTTAATCGGATCGGCTTCCGCCTTGCCGCGTTCGTCGATCAGGAGGCCAACGGAACGGTCGTCTCGGAAATGCTCTTCACGCTGCGAGAGGCCCCCCTGCTCCGCCGTCGGCCTGATGTCGCGTTCGTCTCGTCGGGGCGGTGGCCGCTCGACCGCCCGATTCCCCGTGACAACGGCTGGGAGGTCGTCCCCGACCTGGCCGTCGAGGTCGTCAGCCCGTCCGACCCGTTCGAGGACGTGCTCGACCGGGTCCACGATTTCCTCGACGCCGGATCGGCCCTCGTCTGGCTCGTCCTGCCGAAGCTGAGGCAGGTCTACCTGTATGATGGGACCGCGTCGATCCGGGTGCTGCGCAAGGGGGACGACCTGGACGGCGGTTCCGTCCTGCCCGGGTTCCGATGCCCGGTCGGGTCGTGCTTCCCCCCGATCGGGGCGGAGTAACGCTAAAGACCAGGCGGACAAATCCTCAGAGGTGCTCGACCCAGGCCTCGGCCTCGTCGGTCGCGCGGTTCATGCGGGCCTCGACTTCGAGGCGGTAGTGCTCGATCCCCTCGCGGTCGATGTCGCCCGGCACGGCGACGGGGGCCGGGGTCACGCAGCAGGCGGCCCGGAACGGCCGGGGGACGGCGAAACGGTCCCAGCTGTTCGCCCGCCAGGGGCGATGGAAGGCCATCCCCGCGCCGACGATCGGCCAGCCGGTCTTGGCGGAGAGGTAGATCAACCCCTGGTGGACGTGCCGACGGGGGCCCCGGGGGCCGTCGGGGGTGACGCAGAGGTGGCCGCGGTCGATCCGAGCGATCATCTCCTTCAAGGCCCGGGCGCCGCCCCGGGTCGTCGAGCCCCGGACGACGCCGAAGCCGAGCTTGCGGACGACCCGGGTGATGTACTCACCGTCCCGGTGGTCGCTGATGAGGATCTGCATCTCGGGCCAGGCCCAGAAGTAGGCCGGGAAGAGCATGACCTCGTGGAAGAAAGCGTAGATGTAGCGGTGGCCGAGCCGTCGGGCGACCTCGGGGTTGGCGTTCGGGTCGTCGTAGCGGAAGTGGAAGTGATTCGACCCGACCAGGCGACGGATGCCCCAGGCGCCGGCCGTCCCGACGGCCGAGAACAGCAAGGGGTGCTGAATCTTCATCGCTTCGGCCTCCATGCCGGTTCGTCGATCCAAGACCTGTCACCGCACCGACCGGGAGCCTACACGACCCGGCCGTTCCCGAACAGATCAAGCCTCGACGCCGGCCAGGACCCGGTAGCGCTCGCCGAAAAAAGGCCGCCCCTCGACCCGGAACTTGTTGGCGAAGTTCGTCTGGATCTGCCAGGCGTCGCCGGCCTCGACCCGGGACTCGTCGATCGGCTCGAACCCCGGGTGCGCGGTGATGAGGTCCACGCTCTCCCGGAAATACTCCTCGACGTCGGTCATCAGGCGAAGCTCGCCGCCGACCTTCACCACCTTCGACGCCCGATCGACGAATCGCTCGTTGACCACCCGTCGCTTGCGGTGCCGCTTCTTCCACCACGGGTCGGGGAAGTAGACGTGCAGGACCGCGATCGACCGCTCGGGGACGAACTCGTCGAGGAACTTCTGCGCATCGCCGGCCACGACCCGGACGTTCCCCAACCCGGCCTTCACCACGCGCTGGGCGGCGAGGCCCGCGTACTTCCTCGCCAGCTCGACTCCGACGAAGTTCGACCCCGGCTGCTCCGCCCCGGCGAAGGCCAGATAGACCCCCTTGCCCGGCCCGACCTCCACCTCGACCGGGCCGTCGTTGCCGAAGAACGCGGCCCAGTCCAGGGGGGGCTGCAACTGATCGAGCAGGAAGAACGTCCCCGTCGTGTCGACGGGAGATCGGCGTCGGGGCATGGCGAGTCGGGGACCGTCAAGGCTCGTTGGGACCGTTGGAAACCGAGCGGAAGGGGGCGATCGTAGCCGAAACCACGAAGCCGCTTCAACGTCAACGCCTCGACCAGAGCAAGGCCCCCTGCCGATCGGCCTCGCGGCGCGCCTCCTTCGCCTGCCCGGCACAGCCGCCGGGGTGGACCGGGGCCCCGGTGCGCTCGACGCGGGGGGTGCCGAGGGCTCGGGCGCGGTCGCGGACCCGGGCGATGGCGGAGCGCATGGCGTCGCCGTCGACCTCGTGCACGTCGATCGGCCGGCCGACGGCGGGGATCATCGTCAGGGTGAGCCGGCCGCCGAGGTGCTGGCGGAACTCTTCGAGGCCGAGGAACAGGTGGTCCGTCTCGTCGAGGGCCGGGTCGTCGAGCGGCAGGCCCAGGTCGGCCAGGCAGCAGAGGACGCGGTCGGCGACACCAGGATCGAGGCCCAGGGCGATCGACGAGTAGACCGTGTCGATCGCCACGCCGATGCCGACCGCCTCGCCGTGCCGGAGGGAGAACCCGCTCAGCGGTTCGAGCTTGTGGGCCGACCAGTGGCCGAAGTCGAGCGGCCGGGCTTCGAGCGCCTCGAAGGGGTCGCCCCCCCGGGTGATGTGGTTCAGGTGCATCCGGACCGAGTCGCGGATGGCGGATCGGGAGGCGTCGGGGTCGCGGCGGCGGATGAGGGACGCATCTCGGCACAGGCGGTCGAAGGCGTCGGGGTCCTTGAGCAGGGAGACCTTGACCGCCTCGGAGAAGCCGGAGACGTAGTCGCGGTCGGGCAGGGAGGCGAGCAGGGCCTCGTCGTTCACCACGGCCCAGGGGACGGCGAAGGCGCCGAGCCAGTTCTTCTTGCCGAACAGGTTGACGGCGTTCTTCACGCCAACGCCCGAATCGGCCTGGGCGAGCGTGGTGGTGGGCAACCGGACGAGCCGAATGCCCCGGTGGGCGATCGCCGCGGCGAAGCCGACCGCATCGAGCACGGCGCCGCCGCCGATGACGACGACATAGCTGCGGCGGTCGAGGTCGGCCTCGTTGAAGGCGCGGAGCATCTCCTCCAGCCCCTGGATGTCGTTCTTGATCGCTTCGCCGCCGGACACGACGATCGGATCGCCGACGACCCGGAGTCGGTCGGAATACCGCTCGGCGAAGGAACCGAGCGCGTCGAGCAATCCCGGGCGGGCTGCTGCGACCGGGCCGTCGACCCAGAACTGGACGCGGGCGAGTCGGTCGCCGGACGGCTCCAGCAACTCGGCGAGCACGTCGGACTCGGCGCCGAGGACGTCTCGGGTCATCCGCAAGCGATGCACGAACGGGGCCGCGAACGGCACGTCGAGCCGTTCCGAGGGGTCGATCGGGGTCGTCATTGCGCGGCGCACTCCTGCGGCCCGGGTCGCCTCCGCGTCGAGCGACGCGGATCGGATCGGGCGTTCGGGTGGTCAATGGGGGGACGGGCCTCGACCCGGAAGGACCAGGCACCAAGGCGGGATCGGGTCGGATCGGTCACGTCGGGCCGGGTGTCTGCTTCTGCAACAGGGTGGCCCGAGCTTGAGGACCGACGTTGAACATTGTCCCCCCCGATCGGCCTCGGAGCAAGTCCCCGCCCGGGAACGGCTCCCGCCGATCATGGCCGAGGGCGGGGGGCTTGCCCGGGATTCCCCGCGCCCGCATCCGCCCGACGGAAGGTCATCAGGGTCCGGCCGTCCCCCGGTTCCGCGGCGAAAGCCGTCGGCCGAGGCTCGCCGGGGTCGGCCGTGCAGAGGACCAGGCGATCCTCGTCGAACCGGTAAATCCCGAGCACCCGATCCCCCCGGTTCCGCCCCCCTTCGGGGATCAGGTCGATCGTCTTCGGGTCGGCCTCCGGGTCCAGTTCGAACGTCGTCGCGGCGAAGGCTTTGCCCGAGCGTTTCCAGACGATCCGGCCCCCCTCCACCTCCCGGACGATCTCCTTCATCACCTCGATCGGCCCGTCCTTGCCGTCGCGGACCGATCGCTCGACGGCCCAGGTCCCCTGGTGGCGGGCCTGGTCGTCGGTCGGAGTGGGAGCGTCGTCCCCGACCGGGAGCACGAGAAGCACGGCGACGAGTCGATGCAATCCGATCATGGGATCCAGGGCTCCGGAGGCATTGAAAATCGACAAGGCTCTCTCCGCCGTCCCCGGCAGTCCGCCGCCCGGGACGACCGACGGGCTTGATCCCGGTTCCCCGCGACCGGGACCATCGGCATCGGTATGATACACGAACGGGGCGAGTCGACCCGATCACGGTTTCCTCGACGGAGGGTTCCTCAATGCCCGGACCGTTCCCTGGTATCGACCCGTTCGTGGAAGCCCAGCATTACTGGCCCGACTTCCACATGACATTCCTGAATTACTGGCGGGAGGCCATTGGAGACCGGCTCCCCGATGAGTACGAGGTCCGGGTCGAGGAGCATGTCCGGCTGGTCGATCTCGAAGCCGAGGAGAGCGCCCTCATCCGTCCCGACGTGGCCATCATCCACGCGCCGAAACAAGGCCCCGCGACGCCGGGAGGGGCCGCGATCCTGGAACCGGAGACGATCCCGACGACGATCTACGACGAGGACCGCGAGGTGTTTCTGAAGATCGTCCACCGGCCCGACCGGAAGCTGATCACGGTCCTGGAGCTGCTCTCGCCGACGAACAAGGTCGAGCCGGGATACCGGGATTACCTCTCGCGACGCAACGCGATCCTCTGGCAGCAGGTGCACCTGGTCGAGCTGGACCTGCTGATCGGCGGGCGTCGGCTGCCGATGGAGCGTCCGCTGCCGCCGGGCGACTTCTTCGCGGTCATCGCCCGGTGGGAGCAACGGCCCAATTGCCAGGTCTATTCCTGGACCCTCCGCCACCGGCTGCCGAAGATCCTCATCCCCCTGAAGGCCCCCGACCCGGATCTCTCGATCGACCTGGCCGAGGTCTATACGACCGCCTTCGATCGGGGTCGTTACGCCCGGTCGATCGATTACCGGGCACCGCTGGATCTGCCCTTCTGCCCGGAAGACCGCTCGTGGGCCGAGGAGACGGCGCGGGCCTTCCGGGCGTGAAGGATCGACCGTCAAGGCCGGGCTTCGACCGGGTTGCGGAGGGTGCCGAGGCCGTCGATCTCGACCTCGACGACGTCGCCGGGCTTGAGCCAGACGGGGGGCTTGCGGGCCATGCCGACGCCGGGGGGGGTGCCGGTGAAGATCAAGTCGCCCGGCTCGAGGGTCATGATCTGCGAGAGGTAGGCGATCGTCTCGGGCACGCGGAAGATCAGCTGCGAGGTGCTCGAATCCTGCATCAGGCGGCCGTTGAGCCGGAGCCGGATGCCCAGGGCGTGTGGGTCGGGCACCTCGTCGGCGGTGACGAGGTAGGGGCCGACCGGGGCGAAGGTGTCGAAGGTCTTGCCCGACATCCACTGGCCGCCGGGCTTGCGGAGCTGCCAGTCCCGGGCCGAGACGTCGTGGCCGACGGCGTAGCCGGCGACGTGCTCCATCGCCCGTGCGGCGGGGATGTCGCGGCCGGGGAGGCCGACGACGATGACCAACTCGGCCTCGTAATCGACCTCGTGGCTGACCTTCGGCAACTGGATCGGGGCCTCGTGGCCGATGAGCGACGACGGGTACTTGCTGAAGAGGATCGGCTCCTCGGGGATCTTCGCGCCGGTCTCGATGGCGTGGTCGCGGTAGTTGAGGCCCAGGCAGATGATCTTGCGGGGGTCGGGGACCGGGGCGAGCAACGGGGCCGAGCCGGGTGCGATCGAGGCGGTGCCGGTCGAGGCGGCCTGGCGGGCCCGGGCGATGCCCTCGGGGCCGAGGGCGAGGAGGTCTCGGACGGAGGCCGGCAGGGTGGGGTCGGCGGCGTTGAGGTCGACGAGGCGGCCGTCAAGCTCGGCGCACGCCCTCGGGCCACGGTCGGTGGCGACGGTCAGCAGGCGCATCGGGGGGTGGTCCTTAGGCAGGGAGGCGGGATCAGACGAGGCGACCGGATCGGGCTCATCATTTCGTCCCGTCCCGGTCGGTCCTTGCCGTAAGCTACACCGATCGGCCCGGCGGGACCAGGGGGCGATCGGCCCCCCGCGGCGCGGCGGCCGCCCCGGGCCGCGAACCGGGCTGGCCGGTTCCGCCCGGCCTGGTAAGATCTTCGCGAGACGCAGGCGACCCTGACCGAGGGCCGCGCCCGATCGCCGGATCGCGACGAGAAAGGACACGACCCGTGAGCCCCCCTGAAAATCCCGCGGCCGTCGGCCCGAGCCGGATCGGCCGGGGGCAGCCGCTGGCGTTGATCGCCGGCCCTTGCGTGATGGAGCCGGGCGACCTGACCGACCGGATCGCCGATCGGCTGGCGAAACTCCGGGACGACCTGGGCATCCCGGTCGTCTTCAAGGCCTCGTTCGACAAGGCCAACCGCACGTCGAAGGGGAGCTTCCGCGGGCCGGGGGTCGACGAGGGCCTGCGGACCTTCGAGCGGATCAAGGGCGCGACCGGATTGACGGTGACGACCGACGTGCACGAGTCGATCCAGGCCGGGCCGGTCGCCTCGGTCGTCGACCTGCTCCAGATCCCGGCCTTCCTGGCGAGGCAAACCGACCTCTTGATCGCCTGCGCCGAGACGGGGCGGGCGGTCAACGTCAAGAAGGGGCAGTTCATGGCCCCGTGGGACATGGAGCACGTCGTCGCCAAGCTCCGGGCGGCCGGGGCGGCCGCCGTCCTGCTGACCGAGCGGGGGACGACCTTCGGCTACGGCCGGCTGGTCAACGACTTCCGGGCGATCCCGATCATGCAGCGTACAGGCGCGCCGGTCGTCTTCGACGCCACGCACTCGGTCCAGTTGCCGGGCGCCGGCCAGGGGGTCACGAGCGGGGAGCGGGAGATGGTCCCCTTCCTGGCCAGGGCCGCGGTGGCCGCCGGGTGCGACGCCCTCTTCCTGGAGGTGCACCCGAGGCCCGAGGAGGCGCTCTCGGACGGCCCGAACGCGCTCCGGCTCGACGACCTGGAGCCCTTGATCCGCACCTGCCTGCGGATCCGATCGGCCATCGAAGCCGACGGCTGAGCCGGGACGAGGGGGATCGAACCTTCGGCCCTCGGGTCGCGTAGCGAGATTGAGCGCCGTCCGAGCGGGGCGAGCCGACCGGTTTCCTCCCCGAACAAAGGCACAACTCGCCGACCGGCCGGAAATCGGTCACAATGGAAGGGCCTCGCTCGGATGGTCGCCGCCCGGCGGCGGCGGTCTGGGCCCCGTCGATCGAATCAAACCGTTCCCTCCCCGTCCGCACCACGCGACGACGCACCCGGAGAGCGACCCCCGTGCGAAGGCGATCATCCCGCTGGCAATGGCTTCCGATCGGGCTGGCCCTGATCCTCGGCGCAGTGACCTCCGGCTGTGGCGGCAAGGAGGCGCCCCCCCGGCCCTCGACCGGGGGGGCTCGCGATCCGGGGAAGGCCGGCGACCCGTCCGGCGCGCGGGCCGACCGGGGGGCGAACGCCTTCCGGGGGGTCGGCATGGATCCGGAGATGCGTGAGATCCTGCTCCAGAGCGTCGTGACCCTGCTGGAACGGGCCGCGCTGACCCCCGGCGGCCAGAACGTCAAGATCGCCACCGAGAACCTGAACACTTACTTCAAGGCCAATCCCGACAGCGACTTCCAGCTCCCGGACGCCACCCGGGCGTATCTCGAGGAGCAACTGGCCGAGTTCCCCTTCCGGACGAGCGACTTCGAGATCCGGGCCTTCGAGCAGAAGGACGCGAGGCACATCGAAGACTGCCTGCTGTACCACAACATCGCCTCCCGGGTCGCCGGGCCGGGGGCGGTGCTGGACCGGGTCGGCCGGATCTTCGACTGGACGGTCGCCAACGTCCAGCTCGTGCCCCCCGAAGGCCCGATGCCCGAGGCATTGGTGGCCAACGGCATCAACCCGGTCCCCGCCCGCCCGTACGACGTGATCATCCGGGGCTTCGGGTCGGAAATCCCGGGAGACCTGTGGGCCGACCGGTCGTGGACGTTCATGGCCCTCTGCCGGCAGATCGGCGTGGACGTGGCGATGCTCGGCTACCCGGTCGCCGATGCCGAGGAGCCGTACTACTGGACCTGCGCCGCCCTGATCGACGGCACCCCGTACCTGTTCGACACCCGGATCGGCATGGCGATCCCCGGGCCCGACGGCCGGGGGATCGCCACGCTCGAACAGGCCGCGACCGATCCGATCGTGCTCGATCGGCTCGACCTGCCCGCCCCCCCGATCCCGTACGCGACCGAGGCGGCCGACCTGGCCAGGGTCCGCGTCTCGATCGACTCGAGCCGGGGCTACTTCGCCCCCAAGATGCGGCTCCTGCAGAACGACCTGGCCGGGGCGAACCGGATGGTCCTGCACCGCGACCCGGTCGAGCAGCGGGACGCCTGGGCCGCGGCCCTGGGCGACCGGCTCGACGCGGTCGAGCTGTGGGAACTTCCCCTGGACGTCGAGTACGCCCTGTTCAACGACCCGGCGTACGTCCGGGCCATCCAGTTCGTCAACTTCTACTTCAGCCCCGACTTCCCGCTCCTGGGCGCCCGGCTCCGCCAGCTTCGGGGCGACCTGGCCGACGCCAAGCAGGACTTCACCCGGGCCCGGTTCCGCCGGATGGCCGCCATGGCCGAGGCCGCCCAGATCCCCGCCGAGCTTCGCCAGGACATCCAGGAGTCGATCGACCTGTTCGCGACCTACTTCCTCGGCCTCGCCCAGCTTGACGACGCGATGCCCGACCAGGCCATCAACCTGTTCGAGCAGGCCCTGAGGCTCCCGCCGACCGAGGCCCGGGCCATCCGAGGGCGCCCGGCGACCCTGCTCCGCCTCGGCGCCGACGCCAACCTCGGCACCCTCTACGAGGCCAAGGGGGAGGACGAGAAGGCCGTCTTCGCCTACTCCCGGAGCAACACCACGCCGCAATCGGTGAGCAACCTGCTGCGGGCCAACGCCCTGGTCTTCGACGACCCGTTCGGCCCCCCTCCCCCGCCCTTCGACCCGACGGCCGCCGAATCGGACGAGCCGGATTCGGCTCCCGAGTCCGGAGTCGAAGGCGACGCCGACGCGGTAGAGGACGAAGACGAAGGGGCCTCGGAAACCCCTTGATTCAGGATCGTCCCCCGATCGCCCGCCCGGCCGATCGGGGGGCGACGGGCGAAGGGGGGCCGGGGGCCAATCGGCCCGGGCGATCGGACCCGGCTGAACAATCGCCCCATCCGTTGCCGATAGAACCCCTCAGGCGTCTTGCAGTGTCGAGGGGACTCGTCGGCCAGCGGAAGGGGAACGCGCCATGCCGTCGCCATCGCCATCGAACCGGTCTCCAGGGCCGTCGGACGATCCGGCTGCGCTGCGGGAGGAGGTCGAGGCCCTCCGCCGACAGGTGGTCGAGCTGCAGCGCGTCAGCGCGCTGGGAGTGCTGGCCGGGAGCGTTTGCCACGAGCTGAACAACGCCCTGATGCCGGTGCTCAATTACGCGAAGCTCGGCCAGCGGAGCAAGGACCCGGAGTACCGCGACCGGGCCTTCCAGAAGATCCTGGACGGGGCCAACCGGGCGACCGCGATCGCCGGCGGCATCCTCGGCCTGGCCCGCCCCCGGGCCGACCGCAAGAGCATCACAGACCTGGTCCGCCTGACCGACGAGGTCCTGCTGCTGGTGACCAAGGACCTGCAGAAGCACCGGATCGCGCTCGACTACCACGCCGAAGGCCGCCCCCACGCCCGGACCAACCCGGCCCAGATCCAGCAGGTCCTGCTCAACCTGGTCATCAACGCCCGCCAGGCGATGCCCGAGGGGGGGACCCTCAGCCTCCGGGTCGGCACCGACACGTCCGGCCGCCGGGCCGAGCTCTCGGTGGCCGACACCGGGACCGGCATCGCCCCGGGCGACCTCCGGCGCATCTTCGAGCCGTTCTTCACGACCAAGACCGGCCCCGACGCCTCGGGGCTCGGCGGGACGGGCCTCGGCCTGCCCGTCTGCCGGGAGATCGTCGAGGCCCATCACGGCCGGCTCCGGGCCGAGAGCCGGCCCGGCAAGGGGTCGACCTTCACCCTCATCCTCCCCACCTGCCCCGCCGCGGCCAAGCAAGGGGCGGCCTGAGCCGGCCCGGACGTTCCTGCCCGGCCGTGACCAGACCGGATCGGACCGGTTCGGGGCCGATCGCCCAGGATTGGGAACGGGTCCGCGATCGGTTTCGACCGCCCCGCCCGCGGGATGCCCGATGGAATGCCAGATCCGGACGGCCCGAGAGACACAAGGACGAGCGCTGATGCCAGAGACTTCCCAGGCCCGATCCGGGACGACCCGGCTCCTCCAGCACCCGCTCGTGCTCCCGACCCTGTTCGTGCTGGGAGGCTGGGGGTTGCTGCTCGGCGGATACCTCCCGGCTCGATCGCCCGCCGTGCCGGCCTCGGCCGACGCCCCAGGAGGTCCCCGGGCCGACCGGGGCGACGCGGCCCCACCACCGGCCCGGCCCGGGCCCCGCGCGACGGCCCGGCCGACCGTCTCGGCCATCATCGGGGAGCGGTCGGCCTCGGAATCGGGCCCGATCCGCCTGACGATCGAATTCCCGGGCGGATTGACGGGATCGGCCGTCGTCACCGCGTCCGACCGCGAATCAACCGAGGCGATCGCCCCGGAGTCGCGACCCGAGCCGAGGGCCGGAGCGGGCTCGCAACGACGACCGGCCCCCCGAGACTCGGAGATCCTCCGGGCCCGAGCCGCCGAGGTCATGGAGCCGGTGGTCCCTCCTCCCATCCCGGGGCCGCCGCCCGCCTTCGACCCGGCGGTCCTCTCGCCCTTGATCCCGGAGTCGGTCCCCGATGCGCCGCTGTTCGACCGCGACGGTGATGCCCCGGCCGGGGCCCTGATCGCGCGGCCGATGGGAGACCTGCCCGAGGCGTTCGACCCGGGGCCTCTGCTCGACCGCTACCGGGGCGACGGGCGCTCGGAGAGGACGGCGACGGTCGTCGCCTCGGGCGTCGAGCCGACCGCAGGGGTGGTCGATCGGGGGGACCAGGCCCCCGAGCCTCCTGCCGTCCCCCGGGTCGATTCCGACATCTCCACCGCCCCCGAGATCCTCCCCGAGCCGTCGATCGAGCCGGAGCCCTCGACACCGCCTGACGGGCTCCAGCCTGCCGGCCTTCATCCACGGGGGGGGGGCGGCCCCGTCAGGCCGATCCAGCACCCGCAACCGCCGCAATACCGAGGGCTGAAACGGCTGTTCCGGGCCTACCTGCCCCCGCCGCCCGTCCCCCTCGTGCCTCCGCCGACTCCCCGGCACCCGACGCCCGAATCCGACGCCCCGTGACGACATCGCAGCGAGACGGCGGGGCGCCCGGCGGCGATTGGGGAGGCGAGCGGGCGGGCGATCGGGGTCAGGAGATGAGCCTGGCGTTGGAATACGCCTCGGGCACGAGCAGCGAGACGGCGCTCGGCAGGACCTGGGCGGCCCAGGGATGCGGCGATCGGGGGTCGATCGTGCCGCCGGGGTCGCCGTCGAGCTGGACCGGGACCGAGACGTCGGACGAGACCGTGAGCCGTCGAATCCGGCGGTGCCAGACGCCCGGGCGATCGAGGTGCAGGCCGCGGAAGACCAGCCAGAGATAGTGCAGGGCCGCCAGAGGGCCGGGGTCGCGGAAGACGACCAGGTCGAGCAGGCCGTCGTCCTCCCGGGCCGTCGGGGCGATCGGCAGGCCGAGGGCATAGCTGGGCAGGTTGAAGACGAAGGCGATCGCGCCGGAGAAGACCTCGGGGGGGCCGGGGTCCTCGACCCGGACCGTCAGGCTCGGGAATTCGTATTCGAAGCTGGCGCGCAGGACCGGCTCGACGTAGGCCACCCGGCTGGTCGGGCGGACCCGCTGGGAATGACCGATCCGGGCCAGGTGGTGCCGGGTCACGACCTCGGCGTCGAAGCCGAGGCCCGCCATCAGGGCGAAGCGCCGGCCGTCGGCCTCGCCGAGATCCAGGGTGATCGACCGGCCGAGGGCGATGGTCTCGGCCGCGGCCTCGGGCTGGCGAGAGAGGCCGAAGTGCCGGGCGAAGAGGTTCTCGGTCCCGGCGGGCAGGACGCAGATCGGCACGCTCGGGCGCTCGTTGATCAGGGCCGAGACGGTGCCGTCGCCGCCGACGGCGACGAGGCATCGGCACGACGACGAGCCGGCCGCCTGCTCGACCATCGCCAGGCGATCGGCCGGCGACCAGGCGACCCGGGCCTCCAGGCCCCTGCGACCCAGGGCCCGGACCAGCCGTGCCACGCGATCCCGGCCCGCCCCGACGCCCGAGTTGGCGTTGGCGATCAACCCGACCCAGCCCGACACCTTGGGGCGGGGGCCGACCGGGGGAGGCCGAGACGTTGAACCCGGATCGGGGTCGTTGGCGAGGTCGTCAGCCGAGGCTGGGCGAGGTCCATCCTCGTCCATCGATCAAGGGTCCATCTCGGGGAATGCGGCGGTGTTTGGTCGGCAACAAACGGGTCGAACCTGCACTGAGGACGAGCCCTCAATCGCGACGGGCGGGCCGGCCGCGATGGTGGTCGGCCCGGACCGCGACGCCGAAGGGGTTGACCTCAGGACAGGTTCAAGCGGAGTACGGGCGGATGAACGGACTCGGCTCCGTCCTCGATCCGGGGGCGAATCACTCGGTCGTTTCGGTGGCGTCGGCCTCGGAGCCGGCGTCCGAGCCCCGGCTGGCCACCTGCTGCAACAGATCCTGATTCTCGGCCAGGAGCATGGTGAGCTGATCCTGGAGGCTTCCTAGCCGTTCCATGCGTTCGGCGTTCTCGGAGGCGAGCCGGTCGCGGAGGCTGTTCAGGTCGTTGACGCCGGCGAGCAGCTCGGCCTGCTCCTGCTCCCGGCCCGCGATCGTCTCGTTGGTCCGGGCGAGCAGGCTTTCTTCGGCGTCGAGGCGGAGCTCGAGCCGCAGCTGGTCTTCTTTGAGGACGCTGACGCGGTTCTCCAGATCCTCGACGCGGAGCTTGAGGGAACGGAGCTGCGAGTCGGTGGTCTGTCGTTGGGTGACGACCTGTTTCTTGATCGCGTAGGTGTCGGCCTTGGCCTGGCGGACCTGCTGCTCGGTCTCCTCGATCTGGGTCGAGACCGTCTCGATGCCGCGGCCCCAGCCCCGGTTGAGCTGCGAGACCATCGCGAGCAGGTAGATCGAGACCAGCATCATCAGGGCAACCAGGACCGACAGGACTTTCCCGGCGGTGGACATCGGACCTCTCCGTGTGGGTCGATGGGCGACCGATGTTCGAGGACTGTTCAGAATGGGGAGACTCGCCGCCGACGGCCGGGCCGAGAGCGGCCCCGGCAGTGCCGAATCGCCCATCGACGCGAGATGACCCTCGATTATACCCCCACGGTCCGGCACATGCCAAGTCGCCGGGGTCGCGGCCGGCGGCATCCCGCCCGGCGTGACCGTCGCAGGCGGCGCCTCCGCGCCCCCGCCGACGGCCGGCGATCCGGGTCGGCCGATCCCGAATCGTCAGGCCCCTGGCCGCGGCGAACCGTTTGACGGCCTCCCTGCGCTCCTCTACAATCCTCGGATCAATCGCGTCCTGGCGGTGTCGCGGTCGGGGGGCGTACGCCCGTCGCAATGCTCGGACCGGATGGGGATTCGTCGACTGATGCGAGCGGCGTACACGGTCACCGAATTGCTGGGAGACGGTATCGGCCCCGAACTCTCGGAGGCCGTGCACGCCCTGGCCGAGGCGCTCCCGATCGACCTGCACTTCGAGGCGGTCGACCTGTCGCTGGAGAACCGGAGGGCGCGCAAGGGGGCGATCTACGACGAGGCGATCGCCTCGATCGAAAAGAACCGGGTCGCCCTGAAGCACCCGACGATCACGGCCGAGGAGAGCCCGAACCAGATCCTCCGCCGCCGGCTCGACCTGTCGGTCATCCACCGGCCGGTGTACACCCTGCCCGGCGTCCCCAGCAACTTCCGCCGCGAGCTGGACGTGGACATCATCCGGATCGCCACCGGCGGGACCTACGACGACCCCGGCCGGATGATCGGCGACAGCGGCGCCGTCAGCCTCCGGATCGTCGAGCGCCAGCCGGTGCTCGAGGCCGCCCGGTATGCCTTCAACCTCGCCCGGAAGACCGGCAAGAGCGTCACCAGCGCCTCGAAATACACGATCCAGAAGGCCACCGACGGGCTCTTCCAGGCCGTCGCCGAGTCGGTGGCCGCCGAGTATCCGGAGGTCCCCCACCGCTCGGAGCTGTTCGACGCCCTGCTGGCGAAGCTCATCATGAAGCCCGAGCCGTTCCAGGTGATCCTGGTCCTGAACGAGTACGGCGACTTCCTCTCGGACATGGCCTGCGGCCTGGCCGGGTCGCTCGGGATCGGGGCCAGCGCCAACCTCGCGTTCGACGCCTCGGCCGTGGTCCGGGTCGCCCTCTTCGACGCGGCCCACGGCACGGCGCCCGACATCGCGGGCAAGGGGCTGGCCAACCCGACGGCCATCTTCCTCGCCTTCTCCCTCCTGCTGTATCAACTGGGCGAGATCCGGGTCGGCAAGGCCGTCAAGGACGGCACGCTCGACCTGCTCCGCCGCGGGGTCCGCACCGGGGACCTCGGCGGCAAGGAATCGACCCAGAGCTTCACCGCCGCCGTCGCCGCCGAGGTGGCCGCGCGACTCGCCACGCCCTGACCCGAGCGTCGGGGCCGTCGTCTCGCCTCGGACCCGGTCCCCGCTCGACCCGGCGTCCCGCCTGATCCGACCAGGGCGAGCGGTCCGACCCGACCCGATCCGATCCGCCCGTCCCTTTCCGAAATCCGGCAGAAGGCCGGAGGATCGCCCCCCGTGAGTCCGGCCCGCCGTCGCCGCATCTACAAGTGGGAGCTCGACGCCACCGCCCGGACCCGGCGCGCCTCGGTCGGCATCGCCTGGGAGCAGATCACCCCCGAGTGGCTCTTCCTCATCAGCTTCCTGGCCCTCATCGCCATCGGGACGATCGGCCTGCGGGCGGTCCCGTTCTTCTACGCCCCGGGGGCGACGGGGCTGGGGTGGATCGATGCGCTGTTCACGGCCACCAGCGCCGTCTGCGTGACGGGCCTGATCGTCGAGGACACGGCGACCTACTTCTCGACCTGGGGGAAGCTCTGGATCCTGCTCCTGATCCAGTTCGGCGGCCTGGGGATGATCACGTTCACGACGGTCCTGATCGCCTCGCTCGGCGGCCGCCCGTCGCTCCGGCAGGAGGCGATCACCGCCAGCTCTCGCGAGGCGGTCCCCACGGTCGATTACCGGGGCCTGACCCGGCACGTCGTCCTGTTCACCCTGGCCTTCGAGGCGATCGGGGCGTTCCTGCTGGCCCTGGTCTGGGTCCCGCGGTTCGGGCTGGTCGCGGGGGTCGGCCACGCGGTCTTCCACTCGATCAGCGCCTTCTGCAATGCCGGGTTTTCGACCTTCACCGACTCGGTGATGGGTTTCCAGACCTGGCCGATCACGCTGGGCCTGCTGATGGTCCTGATCGTCGTCGGCGGGCTCGGATTCTTGACGCTCGAAGAATTGTGGATGAACGTCCGGGCCTGGCGATCGCGGCGGGGCTTTCGCATGTCCCTGCACTCGAAGATCGTGCTGCTGATGACCGGCTTGCTGCTGGTCGGCGGCTGGATCGGCTTCGGCATCCTGGAGTGGGACAACACCCTCGACGCGATCCCCGGATGGGCCCGGCCGATCAACGCCCTGTTCCTGAGCGTGACGCCGAGGACGGCAGGATTCAATAATATCGATTATGCCGAGATGTCGGCGGGCGCGAGCTTCCTGACGATCCTCCTGATGTTCGTCGGCGGCGCCCCCGGCTCGACGGCCGGCGGCCTGAAGGTCACGACGGTCGCCCTGCCGGCCCTGCTGGCCTGGTCCCGCATCCGGGGGCAGCGGGTGACCGGATTCCTCAAGCGGACCGTGCCGGAGGAGACGATCCAGCGGGCCGTCGGCCTGATCGTGCTCGGCTTCGCCCTCGTGACCGGCTCCATCCTCCTGACCGTCATCAGCGAGGGGAGCCCGCCGGAGCGGTTCCTCGACGTGATGTTCGAATGCGTCAGCGCGTTCGACACGGTCGGCCTGAGCCGCAGCATGACGGGCGACCTGGGCGGCTTCGGCAGGCTGACGATGGTGGTCCTGATGTTCCTCGGCCGCGTCGGCCTGCCGACGATCGCCTCGGCCCTGACCGTGGCCGCCTATCGGCCGCTCGGCGATTTTCGATACGCTCAGGAAGACGTCGTCATCGGCTGACGCCCCGATCCGAGCCGCCCCCCCAACGAGAGAGCTTGCCCGCGATGGAGAAGAAGCGTTTCGTCGTCGTCGGCCTGGGGAACTTCGGCCACACGATCGCCGCGAAGCTGCACGAGCAGGGGCACGAGGTCGTCGCCGTCGACACCGACGAGGCCGCGGTCGACCGGATCGCCCCCTACGTCAACACGGCCGCCGTGGGGGACGGCCGTCAGATCGAGACCCTCAAGCGCCTCGGGACCGAGAAGGCGGACGTCGGGGTCGTCTCCACCGGGGACGACATCACGGCCAGCATCCTCGCCACGATGGCCATGAAGGATCTGAAGGTCGAGGATATTTTCGTCAAGGTCATCTCGATCAACCACGCCCGGGTCATGGACAAGATCGGCGTGACCGAGTCGATCTTCCCCGAGCGCGAGAGCGCGCTCCGGCTGGCGACCCGGATCGCCAGCCGGGGGATCCTCAACTACATCCGGATGGGGACCACCCTGAGCATCCAGGAGCTGGCCGTGCCGACGAGCTGGATCGGGCGGTCGTTGCGGCAACTGGAATTGCCCCGCAAGTACCGCCTCTCGGTCATCGCCGTGCACGACATGCTGCGCGACGAGATGATCCCGATCCCCGACCCCGACGCCCCCCTGAAGGACTCCGACACCATCCTCATCGCCGGCAAGGACGAGGACCTCGCCCACGTCGAGAAGGAGATCGAGCGCGACCACCTGCCCCCCGGCCGGCGCTGATCGGCGACGCGAAAAGAAAGGGGACGCGAGTCGGGCCGGCCTACCGCGTCCCCAGCGGATTCGATTCGATTCGATTCAAGGCGTGAACGCGCCCGGATCGCTCAGGCGCTTTCCTTCTTCCGCTCGGAGTCGGCCGCGTCGTCCTCGGCGTCCGATTCGTCATCCGAGGTGTTCGAGGCCGGGGCCGGGGCCTTCGACGAGCTCAGGGGGGCCGACCGGTCGAACAGGTGCTGTTCCTTGCGGACGACCTCGGGGGTGACGACGTAGCGGGCCTTCTCCTCGATGTCGGGCAGGTCGAACATGATGTCGAGCATGATCTCCTCGACGATCGAGCGGAGGCCTCGGGCGCCGGTGTCCTTCTCCTTGGCCCGCCTGGCGATCTCGGCCAGGGCGGGCTCGGTGAACTCGACCTCGGCCCCTTCCATCTCGAAGAGCTTCTGGTACTGCTTGACCAGGGCGTTGCGCGGCTCGGTGAGGATCTGGACCAGGGCGCTGACGTCGAGCGGCTGCAAGGGGCAGATGACCGGCAGCCGGCCGACGAACTCGGGGATCATGCCGAATTCGAGGATGTCGTCGCTGGTGACCTTGTCGAGCAGCGAGCCGATCTCGTCGTCGTGCTCGCTCTTGGTCTGGCCGCCGAAGCCGATCGTCTTGCGGCCGACGCGGCGGGCGATCAGGTTGTCGAGGCCGACGAACGTGCCGCCGCAGATGAACAGGATGTTCGACGTGTCCATCTGGATGTACTGCTGCTCGGGGTGCTTGCGGCCCCCCTGGGGCGGGACGTTGGCGATCGTCCCCTCGAGCATCTTCAGGAGGGCCTGCTGCACGCCTTCGCCGGAGACGTCCCGGGTGATCGAGACGTTGTGCGAGGTCTTGCCGATCTTGTCGATCTCGTCGATGTAGATGATGCCGCGCTGGGCGGCCTCGAGGTCGAAGTCGGCCGCGTGCAGGAGCTTCAGGAGGATGTTCTCGACGTCCTCGCCGACGTAGCCGGCCTCGGTCAGGGTGGTGGCGTCGCCGATGGCGAACGGCACGTTGAGGATGCGGGCGAGGGTCCGGGCCAGCAGGGTCTTGCCGCAGCCGGTCGGGCCGATCAGGAGGATGTTCGACTTGTCGAGCTCGACCTCGCTGCCCCCCTCCTCGCCCAGCACGAGCCGCTTGTAGTGGTTGTGCACGGCGACCGAGAGGACCTTCTTGGCGCGGTCCTGGCCGATGACGTACTGGTCGAGCTGTTCCTTGATCTCCCGGGGGGCCGGGATGTCGGTGAAGAGGGCCTTGGGCACCCCGCGTCGCTTGCGTTCCTGGTCGAGGATCGACTGGCAAAGCTCGATGCATTCGCCGCAGATGTAGACGTCTCCGGGGCCTTCGACGAGCGGCCCGACGTCTCGGTAGCTCTTCCGGCAGAACGAGCAGTAGGCATTGCGCCGGTTGGTTCCGCCGTTGCTGCCGCCGCCCGGCCCGGTGGGGCCCCCTCCGGTCCCGCCGCCGCGACGCCCGCCGCCGTTGCCCCCCGAGCCGCCGCTGCTGTCCTTACCCGTGGGCATACATGATCCTTTCGTCGCATCGCGTCAGGGAAAGAGGGTACGAACACGCGACCAGTCCGCCGTCGCGTCCGGCGGGCAGAGCACGCTCGGGACCTCGAGCCGGCGAATGCCGGCCGGGGACCCGATCCGAATTCGGGTGATGTCCGGTCGAATGATGTGCCACCGTCTCGTTCTTCTCAGTACGGCTGCGGTGGTCGCTCCATCAGTAAGGTGTCCGCTCGACGCCGCGTCTGGCCGGCAATCCCGACGCGGCTTCCGCCGTTGAATCACTCAGCCATTCTAGAGCATGGTCGGGGGCGAAGCAAGCGAAGGCGACGGTCATCCCCCCTCGCCATCGGATCTTCCGGCGTCAGCCGTCGGACCCTCGCGGGGGCCCCTCGGGGGTTCTCGGCCGGGACCGGGGCCCCGGGGCGCGATTCGATTGGCACTGACGGCCGGGCGATCCTCAGAGTAAGGTATCTGGCTGAGGTTGATCGTCGTCCCCCCCTTTCTCATTGGCCCTCGGATCCCCTCGCTTCGGGATGCGGACGGGCCACGGAGCCGACCGCCGATGAGCGCTGCCGATGCGCCCCGATCTTATGTTGCGCCCTGGTTGCTCCTGGTGCTCTGGCCGATTCACTGGCTCTTCTTGCGGTGTTATTTCCGGGTCCGCGTGCATCATGTCGAGCATTTGCCGTCGACCGGGCCGTTGATCCTCGCCCCGACGCACCGCACGAGGTCGGACACCTTGATGCTCTATCAGGTGATGCGGAAGGCCTCGAAATTCCGATCGCTCCGCTTCCTGACCTCGCACAACGAGGTGGCCCACGGCCTGCAAGGCTGGTTCGTCCGCCGCCTGGGGGCCTTCCCGATCAACACGAATCGCCCGACCCCCGGGGCCCTGAAGCATTGCCGCGAGATTTTGGAATCGGGCCAGTCACTCGTCATCTTCCCCGAGGGGAACATCTTCCGCCTGGCCCCCGGCGAGATTCACCCCCTGAAGCCCGGTGCCGCCTGGATCTCGCTCCAGGTGCAGGAAAAGCTCGGCGACAATCGCCTGACCGTCGTGCCGATCCGCCTGAATTACTCGGATCGCCTGCTGAAGTTCGGCTCGCGGGCCGACATCGAGATCCGGCCGCCGATCGAGGTTTCCGACTACCGTGGCTTGCCCCGCAAGGAGGCCATCGCCGCGCTGACGGCCGACCTGCAGCAGGCGCTCGGCGACCGGGTCAACGATGCCCCCCGCCCCGTCCTCGACGCCATCGCCCGGGGAGAGTCCTTCCCCCCCGTCGACCTCGCGGAGCTGCCGACCGAGCGGATCGAGGAGGGCGCCTGAGCGCCCCCCCGGTCTCGGGACCGGGCGCGGTCCGGGCCGGGGCCGGGGTCGCGATGGAATTGACAGCAACGGCCGGCCCCTCTATGCTCCGCCCGCGTCGAGCCGGCCGATCCCCCGGGGACCCCCTCTCCGTCGGCGCACCACACACCGGCCGCTTGCCTCGGCCGTCGCGTTCTTCCAGGGTTGGCGGGAAGGAGACTGGGCCGTTGGAAACCATCACCGGGCGCCGACCGGGCGCTGACCGTTCGGGGCCGGGCCGAGGGATCGCCCGTCTGGGGACGATCCTGCTGATCCTCCCGGCCGTCTCCTCGCCCGCCCCGGCCGATGACCTGGGGGACGAGCGGGTCCCGCTGCCCCCTTCGGTGATCGCCCCGGGGATCGACCCGCTGGTCGCCCCCGCGCAGGTCGGCGGCGTCGTGCCGGACGCCTTGCCCCCGACCCCCGATCCCGTCCTGCCGTACGACACCGCCCTGCCGCCGCCGACCGCGCCCGGCCTGTTCTTCGACCGGCCCGCGCTGGTCGCCGCCCCGGCGTTCGCCGAGGCCGATCTCGGTGTCCTGCCCCCCGGCTCGGTCCCGACGCCGGGCACGGTGTCCGACCCGCCGATGACCTACCTGTCGTCCCCATCTCCCCGAGGGGTCGAGGACATCGACTACCGGGACGGGCCCCGGATCCCCGAGCCGATGGTCTTCGACCTGGTCCGCGGCCTCGGCGCCCGCCGGGGGGAGCTGGAGGTCAACGTCCTGAACCTCGTCCCCTTCCGGGGAGACGGCCGGACCCGCTACGAGTGGGCCCCGGAGATCGAATACGCCCTGTTCGACGGCTTCGCCCTCGAATTCGAGCTGCCGATCTTCAACACCCAGATCGAGGCGGCGAAGTACGGCGCGCAGTACACCTTCGGCACGGCCTTCGACGACGCGTTCATCCACGGCATCCAGGGACTCCTGCAACACGACTTCAACGACAATCGGGTGTCGACCGCGGTCCTCTACCTGGCCGGGATCCGGCTCGACCAGAAATGGAGCCTCTTCGGCATGTTCGGCTTCAACGCCGGGGAACTGGTCTTCCCGTTCGACGACCTCGCCCCCCGCCGGGGGCTCGACATGCTGGTCAACCTGAGCGTCTTCTACGACCTGACCGAGCAGTTCCTCGTCGGCGTCGAGACGAACATCGCCCGCAATTTCGTCGGCTCGGGCGACATCCTGATCATGCCCCAGGTCCACTGGGACATCGGCGAGCACTACCGGGTCCAGTTCGGCGTCGGGGTGCGCGACACCGGCCTCGAGACCTTCCCCGAGCTCGGCTTCCGCGTGATCTGGGAACGCTGACCGGGCCTCCCCCGGCGACGATCGCCCCCGACCGGCCGAGCCCCCTTCGCTCGCAAAGGGGTCAGACGCTACAATCGTCGGCATGAACGTCATCGTCATCGCCTGCAACGGCCTGCACCTCGGGTTCCTCGGCCCGTATGGGAACCCCTGGATCGAGACGCCGAACCTCGACCGCCTGGCGAGCGAGGGGGTGGTCTTCGATCACCACTACCCCGAAAACCTCACCACCCTGCCGACCCGTCGGAGCTGGTGGACCGGCCGCTACGGCTTCCCCGACCCCGACCAGGGGTGGACCCCCCTCCGCGCCGACGAGCCGATCCTGCCCGACCTGCTGTTTGATCGCGGCGTCCGGTCGGCCTTGATCTCCGACGTCCCGATGCTCCGCCAGGCCGGGCACGGCTTCGGCCGCGGGTTCGACGAGGTCGTCTGGATCCGGGGCGAGGGGTACGACCCGTACATCCTTCCCGACGACCCGCGCGCCGCCGGCGTCTCGATCGCCGACGAGCCGGGGCTCCGCCTGCCCGACGACGACGACCCCGACCGGGAACTCTGGACCCTCCGCTGGGAGCAGTACCTCCGCAATCGAACGGCGTTGAAGCTCAACAGCGAGGAGAACGCCGGCTCCGGCCGCGCCGTCCGGGCGGCGATCGACTGGCTCGACCGCTCGGCCGGCGAACCATCCCCCGCCCCCTTCGTGCTCTGGCTCGACCTGTTCAGCCCCCACGGCCCCTGGGACCCCCCGCCGACCGACCGCGATCGCTACGTCAGCGTCGAGCCGGACGACTTCGAGGCCGGGGACGAGGGGGACCTGGTCGACGACGAGCCGGAGGGGGAAGACGACGGCGAGGACCTGTTCCTCGACGAGGTCGCCACCCTGCTCGACGTGCCCCCGGGGCCGGTCGGCGAGGTGATCTCCGAGGAGGAGCTCTACCGCCTCCGCCGGACCTACGCCGGGGCCGTCACCGCGCTCGACCGCCAGGTCGGCCGGCTGCTCGACCACCTGGGACGCCTCGGCCGGCTCGACGACACGCTCGTCATCTTCACCTCCGACCAGGGGGAACCGCTCGGCGAGCACGGCTTCGTCCGCCGCTTCCGCCCCTGGCTCTATGAGGAACTGGTGCACACGCCTTTGATCGTCCGCCTGCCGGGGGGCGATCGCGGCGGGTCTCGGCATCAGGCGATTGTGCAATCGGTCGACCTGCTGCCGACGATCCTCGCGGCCGTCGACGCCGAGAACTCGCCGTTCGAGGCCGAGCAACCGCCGATCCATGGCCAGGACCTGCTCGCCCTGATCCGGGGGCGCGTGACCAAGCTCCGCGACTTCGCCTGCATGGGCATGGACGTCGAGGAATTCGCCCTCCGCTCCCACTACTGGCACCTGATCGTGCCGATCGAGGCCGACCCCGACGACCCCCCTCGCGCCGTCGAGCTGTACCGGAAGCCCGAGGACCGCTGGGACCAGAACGACGTCTCCGAGCGTCATCCGGAATTGACCGAGCACCTGGAGCTTGTCCTCCGCCGCTTCGTGGCGGCCGTCGAGCGCGACGATTTCTCCCAGGTCCTCCCGCTCCGCGACGTCGCCCTGTTCCCCCCCCCGGCCTGATCGGCCGCAGGGCACATTTCCTTCACATACTCGCACATTCTCATTGACTCAACCAACGATCAGCCCCCGCACCGCCCGGTCTCGGGGCGGTGCGGGGGCCTATGGGGTCCGGCTCGGGATCGGGCACGGCCGGGAGACCGGCCGGTCGTCAGAGGGCTTCGGTCAATGCCTCCTGGATGGCTGCGTCGCCGCCGAAACCGGGTTCCGGGTCGATGGCGAGGGCGGCTTCGGCGACGAGGACCTGCGGGATCTCGATCTCGGCCTCAATCTCGGCCCCCGGGAGGGCAGGCGACTCGGGTTTCGGAGGGGTCACCCGTCGTTCGGGGCGTCGAATCTCGAAGTTCCTCGCGGCGTCGTCGAAGGCGAGATTGGTGCGGCTCGGCACCCCCGCGGCGGCCTGAATGTCGTAAACGCGAAGTCGAATCACGTCTCCGGAGCGGTGAATGATCTCGACCCACTGACCCTCTTTGCGCTTCAAGACCAACATGGTTTTGTCCTTTGTTTCTTTCGCGATGCACGAAACCAAGTCTGCGAATCCAGGTACGTCTGTCGTTCGTTCGAGCGTGCTTTTGAACAACCGAAATCATGCACGGACAGCGATCCAGGCCGTCGGGAGTGGCGGCCGATCCGAGGAAATGAGCCTGCGATCCTCAGGCGACGATCGCCCGGCGGGGTCGTCCGCGGCGTCGGGGGGCGGGGGGGAGCGGGCGGATTCCCGGGGTCCACGTGCCACCGAGCATGGCCAGGGCCTCGAGGTGGATGTAGGTGATCCGGGACGGGGAGAACCCGAGCCTCTGGGCGACCTCGGCGTGGGTCTTCTCCTCCAGATAGATCAAGCGGCAGGTCTCGGCGTGCTGGCGGGGCAGCTTCTTCAGCCAGGTCTCGACCGCCTCGACGGCTTCAAGGTCGGCTCCGATCGCCGGCCCCTGCCCCGGGTACTCGGAGATCATCGAATAGCCGCTCTCGGCGCCGTCGGCCAGCTGGCATTCGTTCCGGCTGCGGAGGATGCGGTCGCGGCGAACGTCGCGCAACCCCCCCGAGATCCGCTGGCGGGCGAAGGTCGAGAACTTCACCTCGCGGTTCGGCTCGAAGGCTCGGGCCGCCTCGACCAAGGCCAGGCAGGCCGCCGACTCGAACTCCTCCCAGATGTCCGGGAATTGTTCCTTGAACGGCTTGGCCAGCGATCGGGCCATCGGCAGGTATTTCACGGCCAACCGCTGCTGATCTTCCGTCAGCGGCGGGCGCTGCTTGCGGGACTTTTCCTGGTACACGGCGTCTCTCCGTCAGGTGTTCGTGCCAAGGTGAGGTCTCAAGACGAGCGACATGTTGCGATTAATTTAATTCGATGGATTCATCGTTCGGCAGCGCCTTGCCCAGCAAGATCCTCGCTTCGATGCGATTGGATCTCAGGTGCGCCAGCAATGCCGAACGCTTCATCCGAAGCCGTTCCAGGTGCGCCATCCCCAGGGCCGGATTGCTCCCCGGTTCCGACACGTACGCCCAGGCCTGCCGGATCTTCGTCCGGACTGTCTCCAGCTCCGCCAGGAGCCGTTCATTCTCGTGGACCAGGCGGACCAGCCGCCGGAAGTCCGTCACGGGAGCGCGATCGGATCGCACCTCGACATCGAGGCCAATCACGTGCTCCGCGTCGCCGGCAGTCGCATTGCCGGCGAGCGATTCGAATAGCGAGGATACCATCGTGGAATGTTCCGGTGAGAACGTGTTGCCAGCTTCGGCAAACTCCCTCGGGTCATGGCAGCTCACTCGTGCGCTCGTCATCGAGTCCGCTTTGGCTGCCCGCCCGAACACTCACCTCCCTGCACCCCAAGTATGCACCCGTAATTTGGGCCGTCAAGGGAAAGTTTGCCGAATGTCCGCTTTTTATTGCCGGAATCTGGTCGAAATTCCAACTCTCGTCTTTTTTTAGCTCTTCCCACGATGACTTATCACGTCCTGTACCTGAGATTTACGACATGAATCGCCCGGCGTCTCCGGAAAACTCCCGCCGATCGGAAAATTCTGCCATCTCCGCATCTGGACCTGTTCGTTCCCTGCCTTGCTCACGCGAGACACGTCCGACTTCGCTCGACTCAGGCCGCCGGACGCGCGGCCCCAGGGCCACTCGACGTCGGGTGAGGACCGGCTGACGTCTCGTCCTGAATACAAGGAATCGTCTTCATGCGCCGATCAAAGCGACTGCAACGGCCCGAGCCCGGGCCCCAGCCCCAGCCGGGCAGCCCGGCCGACCCGTCGCCCGACCTCGACCCCTCCTGGCTCGCGACCGTCCGCCGCGCCCTGCTCGACTGGTACGACCGCGAGGGCCGGGCCGAGCTCCCCTGGAGGCGCGACCGCGATCCCTACAAGGTCCTCGTCTCCGAGGTCATGCTCGTTCAAACCACCGTCGCCGCCGCCGGCCCCTTCTTCGAGCGGTTCCTCGCCCGATTCCCGACCCCCGAGGCGCTCGCCTCGGCCGACGAGGCCGACGTCCTGAAGGCCTGGGAAGGGCTGGGATACTACCGAAGGGCCCGATTGCTCCACCAGGCGGCCCGGGCGATCGTCGAACGGCACGACGGCCGGGTCCCCGGCGACCCCGACGCGCTGCGGAGCCTGCCCGGAGTCGGACGCTACATCGCCGGGGCGGTCGCCTCGATCGCCTTCGACCTGCCCGAGCCGATCCTCGAGGCGAACAGCCAGCGCGTCCTCGCCCGGTGGCTCCGGTGGGCCGAAGACGTCCGCTCCCCGGCCTCCCAGGCCCGGCTCTGGCAGGCCGCGACCCGGGTCGTCTCGCCGGAAGACCCCGGGAGGTTGAATCAGGCCATCATGGACCTGGGAGCGACCGTCTGCACCGCTCGATCGCCCCGATGCCTGGCCTGCCCGGTCGCCGAGGACTGCCTCGCCCGCCGCGACGGGCTGCAGGATGACTTGCCGAAGCGGTCGGCGCCGATCCCCCCGCTCGAGGTGTCCGAGTCGTGTCTCCTGGCGGTGGATGACCGACGGCGCTTCCTGGTCGTCAGGCGCGGCGTCGGCCGGCTCTGGGAAGGCTTCTGGGAGTTCCCGACAATCCATCTGTCGGGGGTCGATCCCGCCGGCCGGGGCTCCGGCGAGGGGCTTGCCGATCCGCTCGACCACCGCTTCCGGGCCCTGACCGGCGTCTCGCTGGCGATTGGGCCGCCGGTCCATACCCTCCGCTATGCCGTGACCAAGCACCGCGTGACCCTCTCGGCGATCGCCGCGACCCCGATCGGCGGCGCCCCGACACCCGGGCCGGGCCTCTCGGCCGTCGCCTGGCGCCCGATGGCCGAGCTCGATGCCCTGCCCCGCACGGGGGCGACGCGCCGGCTGTCGCTCTGGGCCTCCTCGCATCCCGAGGCACTCGCCGGGCCTGCGACCGACCACCCCTCCTCCGCCTGACGGAAAAAAATCGTCCTGGACCCGTCCGCGTTCTCGGACGAGAATACGTGGATCACACCCGTTCGCAACCGCCGCGCGGATCGCTTGCCGATCGGACCGAACCCAGAGGCGAGGCTCATGACTTCTCCCCCCCCCGGCGACGACCACGGGTCGGTCTCCCGGTGGATCGGCCAGCTGAAGGCCGGCGACCCCGAGGCCGCGCAACCCCTCTGGGAACGCTACTTCGACCGCCTGGTCCGCCTGGCCCGGCAGAAACTCGCCTCCAGCCGACGACGAGGGGCCGACGAGGACGAGGAGGACGCCGCCCTCAGCGCCTTCGACAGCTTCTGCGCCGGAGCCGCCCGGGGCCGCTTCCCCCTGCTCGGCGACCGAGACGACCTCTGGAGGCTCCTGGTCGTCATCACCGCGCGCAAGGCCGGCGCCCAGGCCCAGCGCCGTCGGGCCCAGAAACGCGGGGGAGATCACCTTCGGATCGACACCGTCCAGGGCCCCGAGGCCGACGACGACCGCATGCTCCTCGACCAGATCGCCGGCACCGAGCCGTCTCCCGAGTTCGCGGTCATGGTCGCCGAATCGTATGAACGCCTGCTCGAACAGCTCGGCGACGACGACCTGCGTCGCGTCGCCATCTGGCGGCTGGAGGGCCTGACCAACGACGAGATCGCCGACCGACTCGGCTGCGCCCGCCGGACCGTCGCCCGTCGGCTCGACCTGATCCGCAAGATCTGGGAGGCGCACCGATCGGCGGCCCCGGACGACGAAGATGACCCCGAGTAATCGCCGCATGTGACGATTTGCCGCAGCTCCGGCAGGGATGCCTCGCTCGAAGATCTTGGGGACCGATGATGATGAGCAACGCGGAAACCCAGCTCCATCCTGAACCCACCCTCTCGATCGATCGCGCCCGGTTCGTCAACGACGCCTGCGACCGCTTCGAGGCGGACTGGCGGTCCGGACGTCGCCCCTCGATCGAGTCGTTCCTGGCGGCGACCCGGGGCATCGAGCGCCGGGTCTTGCTCCACGAGCTGATCGCCCTGGAGCTGGAGCTGCGCCGCGAATCCGGCGAGGAGCCGGCCGAGGCGGAATACCTGGCCCGGTTCCCGGACGACGCCCCCCTCGTCGACGAGATCTTCTGCGCGACCAGGCCCAGGACGATCGCCGGCTATGAGCTGCTCGGCGAACTCGGCCGCGGGGGCATGGGAGTCATCTACCGGGCCCGGCAGGAGGGGCTGAACCGGCTGGTGGCCTTGAAGGTGATGAGGGTCGGTCGACTGGCGACCGACGAGGAGGCCCGCCGGTTCCGGATCGAGGCCGAGGCGGTGGCCGGCCTGCGGCACGCGAACATCGTGCGGATCTTCGACGTCGGCTGCTCGCAGGGCGAACACTTCTTCAGCATGGAGCTGATCGAGGGCGGCACGCTTTCTCGGGTCGTCCCCGCCCTGCGCGAGAAGCCTCGGGTCGTGGCCGATCTGTTGCTTCAGATCGCCAGGGCCGTCGACCACGCCCACCAACTCGGGTTCGTCCACCGCGACCTGAAGCCGGCCAATATTCTCCTCGATGGCGACGCCGAAACTCCGATCGAACACCGAACCCCCTTCGTCACCGATTTCGGGCTGGTCAAGTGCATCGGCCCCGGGTCGGACCAGGGGATCACCCGTCCCGAGGCGATCGTCGGCACCCTGGAATACATGGCCCCCGAACAGGCCCGGGCCGGGTCCATCGACGCCCGGACCGACGTCTACGGCCTGGGGGCGGTCCTCTACGCCATGCTCACCGGCCGCCCTCCCCACAAGGCCGGCTCGCCGATGGAAACGCTTGTTCAAATCGGCGAACGTGAACCCGATCCTCCCCGGCGGCTCAATCCCGGAGTCCCCCGGGCACTGGAGGCGATCTGTCTCCGCTGCCTCGAAATCGATCCCCAGCGGCGTTATCCCTCGGCCGAGGCGGTGGCCGACGACCTGGAACGCTTCCTCCGCAACGACCCGATCTCGGCCAGCCGGATCGGCCCGCTCGGCCGGCTCCGACGCTGGGCCCGCCGCGAGCCGGAACTGGCCTTCCGCCTGGTCGCCATCGGCTGCATCACCCTGCTCACCCAGGCCAATTACCTGGCCCATGAGCCGGCCGACCGCCACCACACGCTGCACCTGCAAATCACCGGCCTGGAACTGCTCTGGATGGCCTCGGCCATCGTCATTCAAATGATCGCCCGTCGATCCGACCGGCCCGAGCGCCTCTGGCCCGCATGGATCGTCGTCGACGTCCTGGCGCTCACGGCCGCGCTCCGCCTGCTCGATGCCGCCGACAGCGGCCTGGTGATCGGCTATCCGATGCTGGTCGTCGCCTCGGGCCTCTGGTCCCGCCATTGGCTCGTCTGGCTCGCGGCGGGCCTGGGCTCTCTCAGCTATGCGTTGATCTGGCTCGAGAGCCTGTTCGCCAAGGGTCCGCAACCGAACACCTATCTCAACATCGTGGTGGCGTCGGTGCTGGTGACGGCATTGATCGTCTCGCATCAGGTCCGCCGCCTCTGGTCCCTGAGCCGATTCTACGAACGTCGGCCCGATCTTCGTTGAGCCCTCGCGTCGGCCTTCATGGCCAGGACCTTCGCATCCCCGTCGCATCGCGGCCGATCAAGCGATAGGCTGGGGGGCGACGATCGCGTTCGGGCAAAGGGCCTTCGGCCGGGGGTCGGCCGACACGCGTTTCCCAGACCACCGAACGCTCGATCGATCGAAACCGGAGTTGCTCAACCATGACTCGACGCTTCGCCCTCTCCTGCCTCGGTCTGCTCGCCCTCGCCGGGTCCAGCCCCGCCCTTGCCCTCGCCCAGGACGACGAGATCTCGTGCCTGATCATCACGGGCGACCACCGCGGCCACGCCTGGCAGGAAACCACCCCCATCATCAAGGGATTCCTCGAAGAAGGCGGCCGGATCAAGGTCGACGTGACCACCACCCCGGCCAGCGACCTGACCGAGGAAAACCTCTCCAGGTATGACGTCCTGCTCCTCAATTACCGCCAGACCGACGGCGCCACCGCCGAGACCGAATGGTCCGACGAGAACAAGGCCGCCCTGGTCGACGTCGTCAAGAACGGCACCGGCCTGGTCGTCTATCACTTCGCCTCCAGCGCCTTCGCCGATCCCAACTGGGAGGAATATGAGCGCATGATCGCCGGCGGCTGGCGCACCCAGGGCTTCCACGGCCCCAAGCACGAGTTCACCGTCAAGAAGACCGACGTCGACCACCCGATCACGCGAGGCCTCGCCGCATCGTTCGATCACACGATCGACGAACTGTATCAGAACTCGCTCATGGTCGACGGCAACGTCGTCCTCGCCACCGCCTATTCCGACCCCGACCTGCCGCGTGGGACGGGCAAGGATGAGCCGGTCGTCTGGGTGAACACCTTCGGCGAAGGCCGTGTCTACAACAACGTGCTCGGCCACGACCCCGAAGCCATCTCGAACCCGAACTACCAGGAATGGATGCGACGCGGCGTCGAGTGGGCCGCGACCGGCGAGGTCCAGGACTGACCCACGACCCCACCTTATCGAATCAGAATCAATTGAAGACTTGATTCGGCCAGATGGCCACCCGTGCGGTCTTACCCTCGGCTCGGGTGGCCTGCCGAACGGACCTTCGACCCATCGGATCGCGACCTCTCGGGAGGACACACACGGCGATGAGCGATGCTCCTCCCCCTCCTCCCAAGGGTCAGCGCGACTACAGCCAGGCTCGCCTGACCCGGCACGCGGTCGGACGCTTCATCGAGCGATTCCACGTCCCCGAACCGGAGGCCGAAGGCTCGCTCCGGAACGCCCTCGCCCGCACCCGGCGACTCGGCCGCAACCCCGAGAACGGCGCGGTGGCCGTCCTCGCGCTCCACCGGGGCCGGATGCTCGTGGCCATCCTGCAGGACTCGGCCTGCCTGACCGTCCTCACCTGGCCCCTCTTCGAGCCTCGCCTGGCCGAGTTCGGGCGGGTCCGATTGCCCCGCAAACGCGGCCGGATGCTCCGACGGTTGCAGGAAGGTCGTCCAGACGCCGCAGACGACCCCCTCATCGATGACTGAACCTGTCCGGACCGCTCAGGCGGTCGCCCCCCCGGGTGCTTCGGCCAGCGATCGCAAGACCTCAAGCCCTCGCTCCAGGACGGCATCATCGACCGCATAGGAAATGCGGACGTGTGAATCGGTCTTGCTGAAGACGTTCCCCGGAATGACAAGCAGATTCCGCCGGATGGCTTCCTCGACGAACACGGTTGCCGACGGCCAACCCTCCGGCACCTTCGGGAACGCATAGAAGGCCCCCGTCGGCCTCGCCAGCTCGTACCGTCCCGAGAGTGCCTCAATCACCCGGTCCCGCTTGCGACGGTAGGCGTCGATCTGACCTGTCAGGTCGAGTTTCGATGCCCCCACCACCGCGTGCTGCAACGGGGTCGGGGCGCAGACGAACGAGAACTGTTGCAGCTTGGCCATTTCCTGCATCAGTCGGCCTGGCCCGTGCGCGAACCCGAGCCGCCATCCGGTCATCCCATACGTCTTGCTGAAGCCGTCGACCACCAGCACATCCTCATTCCATTCTGCGGGCGAATGGAACGATTCGTCATAGCAGAAGGCCTTGTACACCTCGTCGCTGATGAGCAAGACCCCCCGATCCTTGCACAGCTCGGCCAGCGCCTCCAGATCGGCCGGCGGCACGACCACGCCGCTCGGGTTCCCGGGGCTATTGACGATGATCGCCTTCGTCTTCGCCGTGATGGCCGCCTCGACGCGATCAATCGGCACGCCGAAGCTCGGATACGTCTCGACCAGCACCGTCGTACCGCCCGCCAGGGCAACGAGATTTGGATACATAACAAAGTAGGGATCGAAGACGATCACCTCGTCCCCCGGATTCACGGCGCAGCAGATGGCCAGCAAGAGTCCCCCCGCCGTCCCAGAGGTCACCATGACCTGGCGGTCGGCATGCCCATACGTCTCATCAACCCTCTGTTGCAGCTCGCCCCGCAACCCGGGATCACCCATGGTCACGGTGTAGGCGTTGCGTCCTCCCCGGATCGCCTCGCAGGCAGCGTCCTTGATGACCTCCGGCACGTCGAAGTCCGGCAGACCGATCGACAGGTTGATCGGGCCGGTCATCTGCCTGGCCATCTCGAAGGCCTTGCGAATGCCCGATGCCTCGATCCTCGTCATCCGGTCCGCGATCCAGCCGTCGTTCACGATTCCGATCCTCCCCCTTAGGCCCCGGCCCCCGGATCATCGAGCCTCGATGCCATCCCGAGCCGCTTTGCCTGATAGTATGACCTGGCCCCGGTCAATCGCGGGCCCTCGCTCTCCACCGACTCTATCGGACACCGCCCCGTCGTGCGAGTTCACCGGCATCGGCAATCGCCTGGTCGTTCGATACAATGGTGATTTCCGCGAACACTCGCCAACACGCATTCCAGCCGGACACCTCCATGAGCTCCCCGCAGTCGCCCCGAGCCCTGCTGCTCGACTTCGACGGCACGATGGCCGACACGCTCCCGTTGATCTTCGACGCCTTCCGCCACGCCCTCTCCCCCTGGATCGATCCCCTCCCGACCGACGACCAAGTCGAGGCCAGCTTCGGCCCCGCCGAGCGGGCCTGCCTGGGCCTCTTCGCCCCTGAAGCACGCCTCGACGAGGCCCTCGATCGCTTCTTCTTCCATTATGAACAGGAACACGAGCGTATGGTCCGCCTCTTCGACGGCATCCCCGCCGTCATCGACCGGGCCCGCGGCCTCGGCTGGAAGGTCGGCGTCTTCACCGGCAAGGGTCGTCGGGCCGCCCAGTTCTCGATGACCGCGCTCGGACTGGTCGACCGGATCGACTGCCTGGTCTCCGGAGACGACGTCGAACGCCCGAAACCCGACCCCGACGGGCTTTTCCGGGCCGCCCGCTTGCTCGATGTCGAACCTCGGCGGATCCTCATGGTCGGCGACAGCCCCGCCGACGTTCGGGCCGGCCGGGCCGCGGGCGCCCTGACCTGCGCCGTCACCTGGGCGGCCTTCCGGCCCGATCGCCTGCTGGCCGAGGCGCCCCACTACTCCTGCTCCCGCGTCGCCGACTTCCTCGCGCTGCTCGACACCCTGCACCAGGACGGCCAGGACGCTCCCACCGCTCCGGCTCGAACCATGAACGGACAATGACGAAGGGATCCGTGAACGATTCCACCGTCAGCACGTTGACCCGGGACGCGACTCCTGAGGCGAGTTCCGGCCCCCCTCCATCCTCCCGAGGCTCCTGACATGCCCGTGCTCGACCGCGAGGAATACATCGAGCAGGCCTATTTCTTCCGAGCCTTCCGGGAGCGGGTGCTCGACGGCATCCCGTCTCAGGACGTCCTCTCTCGGATCGGCGAGGAATTGCTCTCGACCACTCGGCTCCCCCTGGCCGTCGGCTTCATGTACTCCGAGGTGAAGGTCAGCGGCCTGATGGGGCCGGCCATGAAGCAGCTGGCCCACTACTTCTCGCCGTTCCAGACGTATGTCATCAGCAAGGCGGAAGAAGAAGCGTACAACCGCTTCCCCATGGACCAGGCCCTCCTCGTCCTCGAACGCGAAGCCAACTACCGCGCCTCCGAGCCCACCCCAGCTGGATTGTTCGTCTATCAGTTCGAGGCCATCAGCCGCAATCGCCTCGGCTATTCCGGCGGCCTCGACGCCATGGCCGCCGACCCGTTTTACGACGAATCCTGGAGTGATTATATCCTTCTCTTGAACGCTCGCCTGGGTGATGTTGATTTTGCCGACCTGATCTACTCGCGATCCGAGTTCCTCGTCGCCCAGATGCGTCGCCGCGACCCCGGCTTCACCCCCAAGTTTCCCATCCTCTTCGGCGAGAAGGAGGGCAAGATCGCCCGGGCGAACCACGGCCGCGATCCCCTCTACCTCTTCTCCGCCCTTCAGCGCCAGCTGAACTACCCCGAGGTCCCCCGGCCGAAACGGGTGGACGAGGCCGAGACACGCCTCAACCTGTTGGAGCAGCAGGTCAAGTTGCTCGAAAACCGGCTCAAGCTCGTTGAGGTCGATCTCAAGGGCGAGATCGACGTGAATCAATTGCGAGTGCGTCCCGAGGACACCGCCGGGATCCCCGACCACTGGGGCCTCAAGGCCTCCGACCTGGACGATTCCCCCTCCGACCTGGAAGGCTAACCCCGATGCGACCCCTCACCCTGCTCGCGCTCCTGCTCGTGCTCCCGCCTCGCTGCTGCTTCGCGGACGAGCCCCGCTTGCCGCCCCCGCTCCCCCTTCCCGCATTCGATCGCATCGTGATCGATGATGCGTTCCCGGGGGGCTATCAGGTCGAAGTCGCCGACGTGAACGGCGACGCACGGCCGGACGTCATCGCCGTTGGCGGCGGCACCTGCGCCTGGTACGAGAACCCATCGTGGAAGAAACGCATCATCACGGGTCCCGATCGGACCCCCGGCATCATTTCCTCGGCCACCACCGACCTGAACGGCGATGGCCGCGCCGAGGTCGCCATCGCCTATGACTTCGCCATGCGTGAGCCCCGTCGAGGTAAGCTCGGGCTTGCCGTACCAGGCGGCTCTTCCGACGACGAATGGTCATTCCGGACGATCGTCGATGTACCGAGCATTCATCGCCTTCGATGGGCTGACACCCTCGGCAATGGCCACACCGACCTGATCGTGGCCCCCATCTTCGGCCCCAGGTCCACACCTCCCGCCTTCCAGGAAGACTCGGCCCAGCTCGTCGTCTTCCCCTCGGTTTCGATCGAGGCCGACCGCCCAGAGGCCATCCCCCTCGCCCTCGCTCCCGTCACGCACGCCATCGCCGTCGTCCGCCTTCCGGATGATGACCGCGACTCCATCCTGTCGGCCAGCAATCTCGGCGTCTCACTCCATCGTCGTCTCGACACCCGTCATCCCAGTGCGCCAGACACATCGCGGAACCTCACACTCACGCCAGGCGCGGACAGTCCTCCCCCCGCGCGAGGTGCCAGCGAGGTCCACCTCGGACGGTTCGGGCCGAAGCATGCCCTGCTCGCGACCATCGAGCCCTGGCACGGATCCACCGTGGCCGTTGCGACCATTCCCCTCGACGCGTTGACGCCGGGAGCCATTGAACCCGACCGGATCGGCCCCCGGACGATCCTGGACGAGACCCTCGACGACGGTCACGCCCTTTGGCTTGCCGACGTCAACAACGACGGGATTGACGAGGTCTTCGCAGGCCACCGCGGGGCAGATCACCGCGTCTCGGCCTACCACTTCGATGGCGAGGCCTGGAATCGAACCATCCTCGACGCCGCGATCGCCGCGCAGGACCTACGCGGCGGCGACCTCAATCGCGATGGGCTCCCCGATGTTGTCGCCATCGGTGGGACGACCCAGAATCTGATCTGGTACCGCCCGCGACCGACCGACCCCGACGCCCTACCCCTGCAACCGAGTCGTTGAAACCAATCCCACACGTTGCAATGCAATCACGCCACGACTATATTCGGGAATGGCTCATGGATGCCTCATGTCGATCATCATTTTCGATGCTGAAGAATGACGTTGAGCACCAGGGGCCTCATAGACCCTCCGTAATCCTCGTAGATTTTGAGGACCCTGAACGATGTTGCGAAGCCGCTCAATCGTCCCCCTCTTCTGCCTGACCTGTGCAGCCGCGTTTGTCACCGCGACGAGCCATGCTCAGGAAAACGACCCTAAACCGTCCGCACCTGTTGCAACACCTCCACCAGGTGCGATCGACGATCAGCCGACCCCGGTCGCTCCGAAGACCTATCCGCCTTATCGCCGCGTCCCGAGCAACTTCGGGAAGGTCGGCCTTTCGAACCAGCAAAAACAAGACATCTACATCATCCGAGGGCGTTACCAGTCGGAAATCGCCGAGCTAAAAGCCCGGATCGAAGAGCTGTCACGCAAGGAGATGGACGAGTGCGTCAGCGTCTTGACTGAAGCCCAGCGCAAACTACTCGACCAGATCCGAGCCGCGAGCCGCCCTGCTCTCCTGGGAAGCGGTGGCAGCGACGACAATTGATCAAGTCCAGGATGACAATTGATCAAGTCCAGCCATTATCCCGGACGGACGCCTCACAGGCGTCTCGCTCCGGGATGCGACTTCCTCTGGTCTGCGAAACTCGGACACCAGTCGCCCGAGAATCATGTT